>DKNW01000100.1:639-896 GCA_002469805.1 Rhodobiaceae bacterium UBA7378 | reverse complement strand
CGTGTAAATCAAAGGAAAGATTGACTTTTACGACAGAAGCAGTATGCGTTCTGCAGCTTATGCGCCGGCAAAATGTGCATTTATACCGGCTTGAGAGACATATGGAGACGACCGGTGAGCCAGCATGAAAATTCGCCTGATGGCGAACAGCTAGTGCTTAAAGATGTAGGAATGACCCTAGATAACGGGTCAGTTCTGGATGATCTGACGCTTGCCTATCGCACATATGGTCAACTCAATGCCGATAAATCGAACGT
>DKNW01000100.1:0-283 GCA_002469805.1 Rhodobiaceae bacterium UBA7378 | reverse complement strand
CACCATCCGAGCGGCACCAACCCGTTAACCGGTCGCGATGGCTGGTGGAACCAGCTTGTCGGCCCCGGCAAGGCGATAGACACAGATCGTTATTTTGTCATCTGCCCGAACGTTATTGGCGGATGCGCCGGCTCAACAGGTCCGGCAAGTCTGCGCGCCGACGGCACGCCATACGGTCTTGACTTTCCGGTGATTACCATTGGCGACATGGTGCGGGCGCAAAATTTACTGCTCGACCAGATGGGCATTCCCGATCTGTTTTGCGTCATCGGCGGGTCAATGG
>DKNW01000007.1 GCA_002469805.1 Rhodobiaceae bacterium UBA7378 | reverse complement strand
GGCTTCCGACCAATCGGCCACCGCGCCTTCAACTTCCGTCGTCGCCACGTTTTCGCCCTGCCACCTGAAGGTGTCGCCAATCCGATCAGCAAATTGAATATGACCAAATGGTTGGCGCACAACCAGATCACCAGTATTGAACCAGCAGTCGCCCGCTTCAAAAACGTCACGAAATAATTTCTTTTCAGATTCCTGCTGGTCGGTATATCCGTCAAAGGGATACTGCTCGGTAACCTTCATTATCAGCAATCCAGTTTCTCCGGCTTGCAATTTTTTCATCATGCCATTGTCTTCGCGCACGACTTCATCTGCAGCGACATCATATTTTACAATTGACCATGTTTTATCCACACCGGGCGCCCAACCGCATGTTTTGTCGAAGTTGAAGATATTTACAAACGCGCTGTTGCCCTCGGACGCGCCATAGAACTCATGAATACGATTAATCCCAAAGCGGTTTTTAAACGCCATCCAAATATCAGGCCTTAGACCATTACCTAGAATTTTCACCACTTGATGGTCGCGGTCATTTGCTTGCGCAGGTTGCGTCAGCAAATATCGCAACAATTCACCAATATAACAAAATGTGGTCGCGCCATATTGCCGGCATTCATCCCAAAAACGGCTGGCGCTGAACTTGCGGCCAATGGCTAGCGTTGCACCACTCATCAACGAGCCCGACATAGCCAATACGAGCGCGTTGCTATGATAGAACGGCAGCGCGCAGTAAAACACATCATCGCTTGTGAGGCTCATCACATTGCAGCCCATATGCGCACCACTGCGCATTACCTTCAAATGGGTGGTGACAGAGGCTTTCGGCAGTCCCGTCGTGCCCGATGTGAAGATATAATAGCAGGCATCACCAAGAAAAAGATCGCGCGTCTCCGCCAGATTTTCTGTCGATTGAGCCGCCATTGCACTGGGTAAATCAATGTATCCAGCAGGTACTGCAACGTCATCGCCATCGGGAACGACGTGCAATTTGTCGGCAAAGACTGAAAGCGCATCATCACCGAGGCTAGACATATTCGCCACCTGTTCGGTACCGATAAACAGCAATTTGGGATTAATTAACTTGAGACTATGCGCCAGCACATCGTCGGTTTGGCGCGTATTAACCATGCCTGCGATTACGCCGAGTTTCATGCAAGCGAGCACTGAAATAATAACTTCGGGTCGGTTTTCAATATTGACGGCAACTGCGTCGCCTTTGATCAAACCACGCGACTTAATGTAATGCGCCAACTGGTTAACCCGACTGTTGAGGTCGGACCAGCTAATATCTTGGTCGGCATAACGGATAGCGGGATGGGTCGCCAGATTTTCGGCGTTGCTTTCCAGATATTCACATATAGAGCGGTTATCGCTTGCGCGGGCAGAAAGGGTTAATTTCAAATTTGAAAGCGCGCCGGGCTGGACCAGCATTTTGCCAAGTCGGTAAATAAAACCCGTGCGCGTAAACGTTTGCTCTTGATACACAATTACCCCCCAAGGCCAGCCCTTATTTTGGCCTGCCCACAATTGAATTCGAGGATGGTAGTCTACCCACAGTTGAAGTGATGTAAAGAACTGTGGCGTGGGGTTTAAGCCGCAATTTTTGTTATTAAAATTTTATGCGCACTTCAAGGAGACGCCCGGTCAACAGACGTTGTGCATAGCCAAACGCCATAAAGGCTTTGGAAGCACGGGGATGGTTGCGCTTAAATTCGTGCACGAAATGCCTGGTCTCGCGCTCGAGTGTGGCGCGCTTATATTGATCAACTTCATTCAACCGAATACCTTCAAACGATTGGGCTGGACTGGTCAGCCCCCATGCGAGTGACAGGATAAATACGAAATTCCTTACTTTTTTTGACCATTTCTGAGTTTTGGTTTTCGTCATAGCAATACACCTAGACAAATGCGAAGCCAGAGCTTTGTGGTGCTCGGATTTAGTCGAACCCCTGGCCTGGGCACATGTGCCCTTTAGCGTCGCACTGGATCTTCTGATCTCGCCCTATCAGCCTAGGTGGTGCGGGTTAAAGTTTTCCTAATCCAACGAACAGATCGACATCGGCTATATTTTCCCCTAGGGTGTGGTGGTCTGTCGCAGGTTTCGCCCTACGTGTCCTATAGGGGCTACAGAATATTGTTGTGGTCAGGGAGTATTTTATGTCCGAAGTTGCGGTGCACATTGCTGGCAACAGGAGTACTGGGGAACGAAATTCCAACGAGCCCCCGGCGTTTTCTACGCGTGAACAGACGACATTGAAGAGTGCGTTGGAAAATCTGATTCCAAACGATTCGGCTCTGCAAACCTGCGCACAGCACCACTTCGCACAATCCGGTAAAATGCTTCGAGGCCAATTGGCCTTGATGACGGGCGACACGCTCGGCATTTCTGCACATGCGGCATTGGCCTGGGCCATGAGTGTGGAACTTATGCACAACGCCTCGCTGGTGCATGATGATATTTGCGATAAAGACGAAACAAGGCGCGGCAAAGCCAGCGTCTGGGCCGCGTTTGGTGCGCCAACGGCCATTTGTTTTGGTGATTGGCTGACCGCGCAGAGTTTTGCCCACGCCGCGCAAGCCGAGGTCGCCAGCGGCACACGCGGACTTGTGTCGATGGCTGCGCAGGCGATGGCGGACCTTTCATGTTCGCAGGCCCATGAATTCCGCCAGATGAAATACCCCGACTGGAAAACCTATGAACAGATCGTCACCGGCAAGACTGTACCGCTTCTGACCGCCGGCATTTTGGGAACTCTGAGCATGACCGCCTGCGTAGACACACAGATTAACAATGCAGTGGATAAGACTTTTGCGGCGCTTGGACAGGCCTACCAAATCGCCAATGACATTGACAATTTTACCGGCGATGACGGGCACGAGAACCTTAATCACGACCTAGCAAACGCAGCGCCCAATGCCGTTATCATCATTTTCCGAGACGGCCTGAAAAATGGTAGCCGCCTCGCCTTTGACGCTTGGCTTGAAGACCCTGCGCGCATTGGCGCGTCGCATTGGCGCGATCGAATTCTTCAAACCGATGCGGTGCAGCACACAACCGATCAAGTAAGTCAACGACTGGTGGCGGCGCATAAATCAGCGCGGTCTTTGCCGGAAGATTTGCGCCAAATTATCGCGCCGCTTTACAATTACCTATTGCACACATGCACAAGCATGGGCGCTCAGGCCACAGGCCATAATTTCCAATGAACGAAAAGCTCGCGCACTCTGTCATAATAGGAAGCGGCTTTGGTGGCATTGGCGCGGCCATCCGCTTGCGGGCGCGGGGGCACAAAGTCACCCTGATAGAGCGCCTTGATCAGCTTGGCGGTCGTGCACAAGTTTTCGAGAAAAACGGCTTTCGTCACGACGCTGGGCCAACCGTTATCACCGCACCTTTCATGTTTGAAGAACTGTTTGATCTGCTCGGTGAACGCATGGCTGACCACGTTAACATGGTGCCGGTTGCGCCGTGGTACAGGTTTCACTTTGCAGACGGGCGGGCCTTCGATTATGGCGAAGATATGGATGCCTTGCGCAACGAGATCGGCCGCTTCAACTCAGCCGATATTAGCGGCTACGAAAAACTGCTCGCTGCATCCAAAGCCATATTCGATGTCGGCTTCACACAACTGGCCGACAGACCATTTTTGAGATTCACCGATATGATCCGGCAAATACCAGCGCTGATGCGCTTGCGCTCTGATCGCACTGTCTCACAATTCGTCAACCGGCATATTACCGATCCAAATATCCGTAAAGCTTTTTCCATTCAGCCACTGCTCGTCGGTGGAAATCCGTTTTCGACGACCAGCATCTATTCGCTTATCCATTACCTCGAGCGCGAATGGGGCGTTCATTTTTGCATGGGGGGCACGGGCGCCTTGGTGCGTGCGCTGGAGAAATTGATGCAGCGCCACGACATCGACATTATTACTGGCGCAGATGTCGAAAAGATTTTGATGAAAGATGGCCGCGCCTGCGGTGTGCGGCTAGCTGATGGAACAGAAATTTCTGCCGATAATGTCGTTTGCAATGCTGATCCGCCGACCGTATATCGGGAAATGCTACCGGATGATAAGCGGGCCAAGCGTCCACTACCTGAGGCGCTTACACAATATTCGATGGGCCTGTATGTATTGTATTTCGGCACGACAAAACAGTATCCAGACATCGCGCATCACACGATCTGGATGGGCAAACGCTTCAAGGGTCTGCTTGGCGATATTTTCAACCGGAAGAAACTTGCCGAAGACTTCTCCCTTTATTTGCATCGCCCTACAGCAACCGATCCCAGCTTCGCTCCAGAAGGATGCGACAGCTTTTATGTCTTATGTCCGGTGCCAAACCTACAGTCCGGCACGGATTGGTCGGTGGAAGCGCCGAAATTGCGCGACCGCATAGTTTCGGCGCTGGATGCCACAATTTTGCCAGACCTCAAAAACACCATCACCGCAGATTTCTGGATGGACCCGACCGATTTTCAACGCGATTACCGCGCGACACATGGCGCTGGCTTCTCGATCGCACCAATATTCCGCCAATCCGCGTGGTTCCGCTATAAAAACCGCGATCCCCATATTGAAAATTTATACTTCGTGGGCGCGGGAACACATCCAGGTGCCGGACTTCCCGGTGTTCTCAGCTCAGCCAAAGCGCTCGACCGATTGTTTCCGGTCTCGGCGGCGTCCAGCATACCCCCGCAAACACGCCTTAATCAGGCGGCAGACATAACGAAAGATGCAGCAGAATGACCCAGATTCATCCCGGCACAGTCGATACATTCTCGCGGGTTGTGAGAACTGAAAGCGCGGATGACATTCTCGCTACCCATGGGCGTACTTTTCATTGGGCCAAGCGTTTCCTCGGGTACGACATGGGTGCCAACGCCGCGCAGCTTTACGTCTTTTGCCGCCACGTCGATGACATAGCCGACGGCAATGATCCTGACCGCGCCGCGCGGCTCGAAGCCATTGACACAATTCTTTCTGGCAAAACGCTATCTAGGGCAAAAGACGCGAAGACCGCGCGCACATTCGTTCGGTTCGCAGGCGCGCACGGAATTGATCTGCAGGTCACGCGCGACCTCATTCGCGGACTGGCTTCCGATCAGGGTGAAGTTAATGTGCATGATACACGAGAATTACTGGTTTATTGTTACCGCGTCGCTGGCACAGTTGGACTGATGATGGCGCCGCTTCTAAATTGCCACGACCGCAAAGCCGGTCACTTCGCTATGGATCTTGGCATCGCTATGCAGTTGACGAATATTGCCCGCGATGTTGCCGAGGACGCCGCCATGGGACGCAGGTATATTCCCGCTGGTTGGTGTGGGCAGGCATCGCCACGCGCCATTCATGCCTCCGTATTTGACGATACCCACCCCGCGCGCCGCGAAATTTCCTGTGCGATTGAAGATCTCTTGGCTTTGGCAGATATGTTTTACGCCTCGGGGTATAAAGGGTTGAGCTATCTTCCACCACGCGCACATCTGGCTATTGGCATCGCAGCGCGGTGCTATCAAGAGATTGGGCACAAATTGCGGCGGCGGAAATTTGCCTATTGGCGAGGTCGCGTTGTCGTCGGCACGGGCGGCAAAATTATTGCCAGCGCCAAAAGCCTGTTCACATTCTTGCACCGCCTCGGCCCTCTTCCAGACCATGATAACACATTACAAACCTACTTTGACCCGACCAGAAATGACCCAGATATCGCAAATTGACACTTTTGGAATAGATCATATTGGTATTGTTGGCGCCGGGTGTGCCGGCCTGTGCCTTGCCACGCATTTATCAGCCAGCCGGCAAAAATACGTAACCGTCTTCGATGACGATGCACCGCGCCCCGACCACGTCTGGAGCTTTTGGTCTGGCGATGAAACGTGTCTCGAAACAGCGCGTGCGCAAAGCCTCGGCAGTTGGCAAAACTGGGGTATCCACACCCATAACGCCAATGCTTTTATGCGCGGTGAGCATTACCAATATCACGCCGTATCATCATCAGTTTATGAGGAAGCGTTGCGCGCATCGCTAGAACGCGCGAGCAATACAGCTTTTTATAAAGCGCGCGTCACCCACCTATCGGGCGAAAGTCAGCATATTAACATTCATACCGACGACCAGAAAAAGCACCCATGCACGCAAGTTTTCGATAGTGCCACTTACACCGCGCCAGACGATACAATGCTGCAGCACTTTGCCGGCTTTTACGTGCGCACTTCGGCACCTGCTTTCGATCCGCAAACCGCGACGCTGATGGATTTTCGCGTATCCCAAGATAAAGGTATTCACTTTATGTATGTGCTGCCGCTTGCGCCTGATTATGCGCTGGTCGAGTCGACCGTGTTCTCGCACACGCCATGCGCGGTCGGCTGGTACGAACAGCAAATGCGATCCTATCTTCACAACGTGCTGGATGTTGAGCATTTCAACATCGAAAAAACCGAGTGGGGCGTAATACCCCTGGCTTTCTTATCTGGGCCAGAAGACCCCAAGGCGGTCGGCATCGGGCTGTCGGGGCAAGCGCTACGCGCCTCAAGCGGTTATGCATTTGCGCAAATTCACCAGCAAGTTGCCGGAATTTCGCTGCAAGAAAAAAATCCGAAACCGTCCGCTGGTGCGAGTCGTTTTGAACGCTGGATGGATAAAATATTCCTGCGGGTACTCGCGCGCATGCCGGAAAAAGCGCCAGACATGTTTTTGCGCCTCGCACAAACCTTATCCGGCGATGAGTTCGCGCAATTCATGAACGGGCATTGCCCGTGGCGTGTGCGCTTAAAAGTTATTAGCGCCATGCCCAAAGCACCATTTTTACAGGCCTTGGTGTGAGTGATATCAGCTTCGAAATAGGCTTGCCATTACTGCTGGTGCTTTTCCTTGGTCTGCCCCATGGCGCAGCTGATGCTGCCGTCGCCAAGCGCACAGCACCGCGCGTGCAAGCCTGGCTATTCGCAGCAACTTATATCGGGTTGGCGGTTTGCTTTGGTGGCCTATGGCTGGTTTTGCCGTCTTTGTGCCTTTTGACTTTTATGTTGATGTCGATGTTCCATTTCGGGCAAGGCGATGCGAACGCCTATACCGACCATCCCCGCCTGTCGGCGACGCTGGCGCATGGCGGCG
>DKNW01000091.1 GCA_002469805.1 Rhodobiaceae bacterium UBA7378 | reverse complement strand
GTGATGGCCCCAGCAACGGGATTATTTATGCTTGCTCAGTGGCCTCTAACATTGCGCGGCCTGCAGACCCGCCAGGCCGAACGCTTAGCGGCGCAAACGCGCGACCGTGAGCATGGCAAGACGCAAGGCTAATTGCCCGAAAGCAATAACCAGCGTGAAAGCAACTGCCCACCATTTTGCGATGGTGAGGCTTGAGGCCCGCAAGACCTCGGCCTCGGTAATAGCCGGAAAGTTCGTCAGCAAGAGATAAATGCTTACATTCTCGCCAATATCGAGAAATGCGGTCAGCAAGGGCACCAGCACCAGGTACCGCGCCCCGGGGCTGACGGCACCCATAATGATAAGTCCTGCGAAGAAAGTGCTGTAAACGACCGGATAGAAAATATCGAGGGTGAGCGCCGCGCGCGCGTATAAGGCGCGTCCGTCTTCACCATAAATCAGAAACCGCTCCTGCACCGTTTGGAAATCATAGCCTCCCAGCAAAGCATCGATGATGCTTGCGCCGAGACGCATCTGTAATTCATTAAACCCGATGCTACAAACCACCATGGAGATGAGTGAAAACACCAACAACCATCGCGACCCGTAAAGTTTAAAAAGCGGCTCCATCGCGCCCTCCTCTTGTTATTTTTAGATCACCCGATATGCTCACCCTATCAAAGCGGCATACCTGCCGCAACACGTCAGCACAGGAAGCATTATGCAACGAAATTTTGATGCCGTTATCTGGGATTTTGGCGGTGTGATCACCAGTAGCCCGTTTGAGGCTTTTGCGCGCTATGAAGCAGCCAATGGCCTGCCGAAAGACTTCATCCGATCGATTAACGCCACTGATCCCGACACGAATGCATGGGCGCGGTTTGAGCGCAGCGAGATCGACGCAGCAAGTTTCGATACCGCTTTTTTGACCGAGGCCGAAGCGCGCGGCCATAGTGTGCGTGGGGCGGATGTACTGGCGTTACTCGCGGGCGATATTCGCCCCGAAATGGTTGCAGTTTTGCGCTTCCTCATCAGCGCCGGGTATAAAATTGGTTGCATTACCAATAATGTTAAAACCGGAAGCGGTGCGGGCATGGCGCGTAGTGTGGGAAAAGCTGCAGCCGTGGAAGAGGTCATGGCGCTGTTTTCGCACGTCATTGAAAGCTCGAAAGTCGGCATCCGCAAGCCAGATCCAGAAATTTACAAAATGGCCTGCACCGCGCTCGACGTGGCACCCGCGCGGGCGGTATTTCTGGATGATCTCGGCGTAAATTTAAAACCGGCCCGTGCATTGGGCATGGCGACGATTAAGGTTACGGGGGCCCAGCAAGCCATTGCCGAACTGGCAGAGTTACTCGGCCACCCGCTAGATTAAACTAGAACCTCAATTCGAAATGGTATCAGGTGCCATGCGTCATCGCAGGGCACCTGAAACACATGTTTAGTGCGCAAGCGCGCCGGACGGTGCAGCCGGTGGCTGCTTGCGCGGCACAATCATTTCCAGCACCACAGCCAACGCCGGCAGAACCGTCACAGCCATAACCATGTTGATCATGAACATGAACGCCAACAGCAAGCCCATATCAGCCTGGAACTTCAGCGCCGAGAACGCCCAAGTGGATACACCGATCGCGAGTGTCAGGGCCGTAAAGACAACGGCCATACCGGTTTCGTTCAAGGTTTTCTTAAAACTCAGCGTCACGTCATCGCCTTGCGAGAGGTGGAACTGGATGCGGTTATAAATGTAGAACGCATAGTCCACACCTAGCCCCACAGCCAGCACCATCACCGGCAATGTCGCCACGGTGAGGCCGATCTCCAGCACTTCCATGAACCAGTAGCCCATAAAGGTCGCCAGTGTTAGCGGCACACAACAAGCAATGGTTGCCCGCCAGTCCCGATAGGTCAGGATAACCAGCGCGATGATTGTCATATAAACGTAAATCATCATGGGCAGCTCGGAAACTTCGATCTCTTCGTTCACAGCCGCCTGAACACCCATATTGCCCGAAGCCAACCGGATCGACACTTCGCTAACCTCGCTCGACGTTACATTGAGGCCACGGCCACTTAAGGTATCGACAAGACCTTCAGGACTGTCGTCATTAACGTCATATGTAATCGCCAGTGCTGAGTTTACGCCATTATCGATCACATCTGTGTAAATGCCGAGCTCAAGGCCCGTAGCATCCATAGCAGGCGGGTCTGTCTGTACCAGCAGGTTAGCGATCGGAGATGGTTGCTCGTCACGGAAAGTTTTGACAGCCTGCGTCACGCGTTCAATTGTTGTCGCCTTAGCATCATCAAGGAAGATGAGCTGGGTCAACAAACGGCAGTCTTCGTCAAGCAGGCCAGTCGATGTGCCGATCGGCGACACCGATTGCACCAGCGCGTATTTGTTACGCGGCAGCGCCTGCCATTTTAGATTGCCCTCGTTAAAGCCGGCGCTTGATCGTCGCGCCACCGATGGCAACGACAAGACCAGAGAAACCCCTTCAACATTGCGCAGATACCACGAAAACTCGTTGAGGTATTTCATGTATGGGTAATTGATACATGCCTCGGCAGGGGTTTCCACAATCACCGTTAGCAGGTTCAAACCCAGAGAGAACTTGTCCGCAATCGCACGGCTATCCTGATTGTATCGGGCTTCTTTTCTCAGCTCTGGCGAGCCAGCATGAAGCGCTCCGACGTGACGGTCTTGGCTTTGCATAAACGCCGTTATAAACAGCGCAATCGCGATGAACACAATCGCAATAGCCGGACGCGGGTTCGCCACATTACCGATTTTTTGCATAATGCGTTTGCGTGTGTCACGAGCACGTGCCGCACGCGCGGCAAATCCATCATCAATTTTGAAGTAGCTAACCAACACCGGCAACATCACGAGATTGGTCAGAATTTTCAGGGCCACACCGATTGCAGCGGTAATCGCAAGCTCTTGGATCATCTGGATCGGAATGAAGTAAAGCGTGCCGAAGCCAACAAGGTCGGTGACCAACGCCATGGAGCCGGGAATGAGCAGACCACGGAAGCTGGCGCGGGCAGCTTCATCGCTGGAGCTACCTTTCGATATTTCGGCCGTTATCAAATTAATTTGCTGCACACCATGGCTCACACCAATGGCGAAGACGAGGAACGGCACCAGAATAGCTAGCGGGTCGAGACCATAGCCGAGGAGTTTCAAAATACCGAACTGCCACACAAGCGAAGTAAGGGAACAAAATAGCGGCAAGAATGTTAAGACCGCGGAGCGTGCGTACACATAGACCGACATGATTGTCAGCAGCAGCGCAACGCCGAAGAACTGCACCACCGTGCCCGCACCATCAGCAATATCACCGATGAGTTTGGCAAAGCCGATGATTTGCACGCTATATTTCTCGTTTTCGAATTTTGCGCGAATGTCCGTTTCAAGCTTTTCGGCCAGATCGAAATAATCCAACCTTTCGCCGGTCTTGACATCGATATCCAGCAACTCGGCACGCACCATGGCAGCCGAGAAGTCATTGGCAACAAGACGACCAACAAAGCCGCCGCGCACCACATTGTTTTCGATGATCGACAATGCCGGTTCGCAGGTCGTTGCAAGGCTCGCGGTTTTGAGACGCGAGACGCATTGATCATCTAGGTTATCGACCGTGATGGTGCCTGGGATCACATCATCGGCTACGAAGCCATCTTCGGTAATCTCGAAATATCGGGAATTAGGTGTCCACAACGATGTCAGCGTGTGGCGGGCAACGCCAGGCAGATAGAACAGCGCATCCGTCAGATCTTTATAGGTGCTAAAATAGTCTTTGTTCCAAATAACGCCATCGCGCTGTTGCAACACCACGATAATACGGTTCGAGCCAAAAAGCCGGTCGCGATATTCCTGAAAGGTCTGGATATATTCATGGCCAGTCGGTAGCTGCTTTTCGAAGCCAGCTGTCATTTTCTGCTGCGTCGCGTAAATTCCGCTATAAACCGTGAACGCGGCAAAAAGACCTAGAATAATAAGGCGCGACCGAAAAACGATGTTTTCTAATTTTTCTAACATTATGCCCTCCCAAAGCACAAAACAGCCGCTCTTTTCAGAACGGCTTACTCCCGTCTCTTTGTTTCAAATCTAGCGCCAAGACGCAACCGAAAAACATACTTAGACCCGCGAAACATGGCGTTTTCTGCCGTATTAGCCCCAAATCACGCCGTGAGCGACTATTTCGCACAGCGTGCATATCTGCTAACGTTCACGCAGATGAAAGATTTACCCCATAATGATGATGTTTTGGCTGTTGATGCACTGGTGGATCGACAAACCGATCGGCTGCGCGACGGGCGCCAATCCGAGACTGCAATGCGCATTATGCGGGGGGTTTCGCGCATGATGAGCGCTCAGAATTTCGCCAGCATGCCGGAAATCACCCTGCCTAATCACCGGCGAGCCGACCTTTTCGCCATTGGTTCGCGCGGCGAAATATGGATTATCGAGATTAAAAGCAGTCTCACAGATTTTTTGACAGACCAAAAATGGCCTGAATATCAGGAATATTGCGACTGTTTCTTTTTTGCCGTCGATCCGGACTTTCCCCTCGACAGACTGCCCGATGACGTCGGCCTCATTCTGGCGGACGCTTATGGTGCCGAAATTATAAGACCGGCACCGATCGAAAAGCTAGCCGGCGCACGCCGAAATGTGTTGACGCGCCATGCCGCAAGGGTCGGGGCAGCCCGCCTGACGCGCTTGTCAGACCCCCGCCGGCCATCAGGTATCCAGCAGCGTTCGTAAACGTTGCAAAGGATTTCGGTTGCGCCTAGCGTGGTGCTCGTTTTGCCAGAATGCGCTGCAGCGTGCGCCGGTGCATATTGAGCCGACGGGCCGTTTCCGAGACATTGCGATCGCACAATTCAAATACGCGTTGAATATGTTCCCACCGCACCCGATCAGCCGACATCGGATTTTCGGGCGGCGCGGCCTTGCCGCCATCGGCCATTAGTGCGGCATGAATTTCATCGGCATCCGCTGGCTTTGCAAGATAGTCCACCGCCCCACGTTTGACCGCTTCAACCGCCGTTGCGATATTTCCATATCCCGTCAACATAATGACGCGCGCATGCGGGCAGACATCGCGCAGGCTTTCGACCACGTCGAGTCCGTTGCCATCTTCAAGCCGCATGTCGATGACCGCGTAATTTGGTTTTACAGATTTGCCGAGTTTTATTCCCTCCGCCACCGTATCGGCGCAGGTAACAGCATAGCCACGCGTTTCCATCGCACGCGCAAGCCTGTTCAGCCAAGGCTGATCGTCATCAACAATCAACAGGCTTAATTCTGGGTCACTTACTGTTTCGATTTGCTCTGCCAAAACAATCTCCGCATATCACTACACTCAATATGTAGGACAAATTTTGCGAATATCAATTAGCCTTGGCGTCAAAGCGTGATCGAGGCCAGTGTATGGCCACATATGCACCGCCCGGCTGACTATCAGCCACGGTTTCGCTGGGTTCCAGATTGCGTGCTTCAATTCGACCGCCCGAGCGCAACAATAGCGTTCGAGCAATAAAATATCCAAGCCCCATGCCGGTATGCCCCTCATCCTGCGCATCGCGCTCGGCACGAGCCCGCGTTGTGTTATACGGCTCGCCTAGCCGCGCCAAAATATCAGGCTGGAAGCCCGGCCCATCATCGGCAATTTCAATGCGCACCTCGGTGGCACTATAACGTCCGCAAACCCACACATTCTGGGCCGCAAAATCAGCCGCATTAGCAATCAGGTTGCCAATGCCATAAATCAACTCAGGTTGACGAAGAATTTCTGGCGCGGCGCTTGTTTTTGGAGTTTTTTCAGCAATTTTACTAACGGTGTCACCGATACTGGCATCATCAGGCGCGCATGACACATGAACGGTCTTGTCGCTTGGCCCAATTTCCAGCACTGCCTCTTCCAGCAGCGCACCCAATGACAGTCGCGATATAACCGGGTCTTTGGTATCTTCTGCCGTAAGCGACGCCAGAATATCGCGGCACCGATTGGCCTGTTCGACCATCAGCTGCACATCGTCTCGCAACGCATCATGCAGGTTTGGATTGGTCTGTAATTCGCGGCTAACCAAGGCGATTGTACCCAAT
>DKNW01000132.1 GCA_002469805.1 Rhodobiaceae bacterium UBA7378 | reverse complement strand
CGCGGAAAAACCCCAGCTTGGCTTTAATGTTGCGGGCGGGGCGGTGTTTCGGCCCCCAACTCTGACCAATCCCAGCTGGTGGCATTTTGTCGAAGGGGCCAACTGGCGCCATCCAGAGGGACCAGAAAGCACGATTACCGGGCGCGACTATGAGCCGGTTGTGCAAGTATCGCATAAGGACGCCAAAGCCTATGCAAGTTGGGCCGGACGCCGCTTGCCGCAAGAGGCGGAATGGGAATATGCGGCAAACGCCGGCGCCGATACGCTTTATGTGTGGGGCGATGAACGTGCACCGGAAGGGCGCGAAATGGCGAATAGCTGGCAGGGGACGTTTCCCATTCAAAACACCGCTGCGGATGGCTATGCCAAACGAGCGCCCGTGGGGTGCTATCCGCCGAATGATTTCGGTCTATACGATATGATCGGCAATGTCTGGGAATGGACGGATACGGCGGCTAGTTCATCTGCCACTGCACCTGTCACTACCTCTGCTACTACACCTGCAAATGGCGAAGCGGTATACCGGATCAAGGGCGGATCATTTTTATGCGCGCCAAATTTCTGCCGCCGCTATCGGGCCGCCGCACGCCAGTCGCAAGAGGCGGGCCTGCCAACCAGTCATATCGGCTTCAGAACCGTGTCGAATTAGCCCATTTCAGCTAGGTTCGTTTCAAATTTGAAAAATATTTGCGCCTGATTTACGGGCCAGACACCTCAATCGGTGCCGGACCGTCGCCGGTTCTGGGCGGTAAGGTGATCCGCAAGCCATCATTTGACAATACGGCGCCCGCTGGCCGCACATCATCAACGCCACGCAAATATATTTGCTCAACCAAACGGTTTTGCGGCACAGGCGCAAAATGATTGAACACTAACATGTCGACATTGGCAGCATTGGCAATCTCTGCCGCCTCCACTGGTGTCGTGTGATAATCGAGCGTATCGGTCAGCAATTTCGACAGGGCATCAATGCCGGCATCATCCAGCGCATTGACAATGGACCCCACCAGATCGGGTTGTAAAACTTCATGCACCAGCACGTCAGCATCGCGCGCGGCGACAACCACCGCCTCAGCTTTCTTGGTATCGCCGCTGATCACCACCGAGCGCCCGCCATAGTCGAACCGGTAGCCATAGGATGGCGTGATCGGGGGATGCGGTACGGCGAAGGCCGAAATTTTCAAACCATCTTGCTCGTAAACCGTCGACAGTCCAGCTTCGGCAACTCTGAGAGGCCGCGATACAAGGCCGGTATTGGCTGGCGGCAGCACATCCATGCCGTGATGGGCAATGCGATAGCCATAGTCTAAGCCATAGGCCATGTTGAACCCGTCAACGACCTGCTTAATACCCGGCCCGCCATACACTGCCAGCTTGGAGGGGCGCCCCCGTACCCAGCTTGCTAGGTGGATTTCGCCCAGAGCGGAAATATGGTCGGAATGGAAATGAGTTAGGAACACCCCGTCCAGGCGACCCATCGGCAAGCCCAGCTCGTTAGCGCGCGAGGCTGATCGCGCGCCTGCATCCACAATGAAAAACTTGTCACCGGCAAAAACGGCAATGCATTGTTGCGCGCGCGGGCCATTGCCCATGGGGGAGGCGGTGCCGCAAAAAACCACGTCGAGCTTGTCGCCGCCAAAATCGTCTATCTGACCACTAAGCACTGCACCCGCAGCAGCATTGGTGACAAGCCGGTCTTGAAAGGTCGGGCTGTTCATGGCGAGGCCATAAAGACCAAATCCAATAAGCATCAGGATGCCGAAGACACCCAATATTATTTTTGTCGTTCTGGCGGAAAACATGGCGTTCGCGTCCCCTTTGGCGGAAAAACTTAGAAATAAAATAATAAAAAAACTATCGTTATTGGCACATTAAATGTCAATATAATTCATTAGCGGGCAATTAATATCACTGAATACCTGCGGCAACTAAACGACATCCGAGGATGACCTGATGAAAATTCGTAAAACCCCAGATCACTGTTTCGATGCACTTCCCGAATTTGATTTCGCGCCAAACTTCGTGACGCTTGATGATGACGAGGACGGCACGCTGGACATGCATTACGTTGAGGCTGGCCCGGCTGATGGGTCGCCTGTGGTTATGGTGCATGGCAACCCGACTTGGTCGTTTATGTGGCGCAAAATTCTGCCCCGCCTCGCCGATGCCGGCTATCGCGCCATTGCAATTGACCTCATCGGCATGGGTCGCTCGGACAAACCGACCCGGATGAAGGATTACACGATTGCGCGGCACGAAAAATGGCTGCGCGCGGCACTGTTCGAAAAGCTGAATCTGACAGATGTGCATTTAGTGCTGCATGATTGGGGCGGCATTATTGGCTTGCGTGCTATGGCTGACCATCAGGCGCATGTGGCCAGTGTGACGTTTTCCAATACCGGATTGCCGGTGCGCGATCCGGCGATGCAAATCTCCCAAATGGCCATGCCGGGTTCGTCATTCTTGCGTAAATTTCAGCTTTATGTGCGTTTCAATTTATTCTGGCGGCATTGGAAATTGCTGGCAGCCTCATGCACCACCACCTTGCCGGATGCGGTGGTTGCTGGCTATGCCGCACCCTATCCAAACTGGCGGTATCTGACTGGAAACAGGCAGTTCACGCAAATGCTGCCGACCCGCTTTGATAACCCGATGCTGGTCGATAATTTCCGCGCGCGCCAAAAACTCGCCGCCTTCGATAAGCCATTTTTGTGCCTATTTTCGGACAAGGATATTGTGGCGCCAAACGGTCATACCTCTGTGCGTCCTTTCATCCCCGGAGCCGCCCAGCGCGAGCCGGTTATTTTAAAAGGCGGCAGTCACTTTCTGCTCGAAGATACACCGGCGGCATATGGCGACGCGCTACTAGAATTTCTCACAGAAATTAGCTAGCGCCACATACCAAGTGCGTTAGCCGATGGATTAATCCCAAATCTCGCGATTGTCGCGTCGCGCCACGCGGCGTGTACACCGCGTTGTCATGATCGCACCAAGTCCAGTATCGTGCAGCAGCGTATCGACAGCACTGCGCCCTTCATCATCCAGTTTGTCAAAGGCGTCCTGAATACGTTGCAGCATGAAAATGCGGTACGGCATGACCACGGCAGATATATTCTGCCCGCGCCAGTCAAAGTTGCATGTGCCAATGCCACGCCCCAGATTGACACCGCCAACCAGCGCACCCTTTTCAGGCATGTTCTCGGTCAGCCACGCATTGGTGAACGCCACCATGCTCGAGATTTCCGGCAGATAGTCAGAGGCCACGCGCCGCAGAAGAACCTTCAGTGTGTCGGGTATCGCATCATCGACCACCAGACTTTCATCGTGCCCGGTAAATTCGACGAGATCGGAAGACGGATTGCGCATGCGCTCGGTCCAGCGAAATAGCATTTGTGCATTGTTTTGCATCAACCGCAGCGGGTGCGGGTCGCGACCCAGATGCGCATAAAGCGAGGCAAACAGGCCATAATCGCCAATCGTTGGCGCGCCGCCGAGCAGATAGGGGTGGGCGGCAAAATGCGCATCAAGCTCGGCCATGGTTTCGTGATAGGCCGCTTCGATTTCCGGTGCCGTTTCGGGGGTGACACCAAACGCGACGGCTGCTTTGCGCATGCGGCTGGCGGCGTGCAGCGCCATATCATGACGTTGGTCAACCGGCACTTGCGGCAAGGCAAACAATCCGAATTGTTGCAAAATAAAATCGAGATTATCCTCGTCAAAATTCCAGCGATAATGCATGGCCGGACGTAAAAGCCCTTCGCCGCCGAACATCTCCATGATGAGCGAGGCGATGAGATGACGCGGGGTTCGCGGATAGGCCGGTAGGCGCGCCATGTTCTGTGTCTCAAACCAGTCGATAATATCCGTGCCGTCCTGCACGATCTCGTTGTCTGGCGTCACCATAACCGGAATGATCCAGCGCCCAATGGCGGGTCGAATTTCCGCGTCGTATTCGGGGCTGGCGGGGGAGATGTCGTCAAAGTCAATATGTTGCTTGATGAGATAAGCGCGCGCCTTCCCTGAATATAGCGAAACACTCCATGTGAAGAGCTTGAACCTGTCGCTCATTAGCTTATCGGTCATTTGTTTTTCTAACTGTCAAATTAGTGATGTGGACGAGAGCTGCGAAAGCGAAAATAAGCAGGGCGACCCAAACGCGCGGTGATAAAAGCATACCGCCTATGGACTTTGCGGGTATGGCGAAAGTTGCGGCAAGCGCGACACGCTTATATATATGAATATCGTTGAAGGCCGGGTCGTTGACTGACGCCAAAAGATCGCGACGGCTACGATAGCGCATGACGCCTGCCGCATGCCAGCCTGGGTTTGCCGCCGCACCCCACGCCTCAATGTATCCACCCTGTACAAGGGCTGTAAAAGCTGGATATCCGGCGCGGGCTAAAATTTTACCGGCAAATGGTAGGTAATAGCTATCCAACAGAGCCTGCGCATCGACCTTTTCGCCGGTATCGGGATGCACAACTTCTCCATCGGGAAACCCGACAATATTGACCATGAAAAACTCTTCACCATCATCTTCACGCAAAAACGCTATAAGATTTGCCGATTGGTCGGCAGGAAGATTGCCGCGCGTTTCGAGCTCGGTTTTGAACGTGGCGATCTCCGCTTTGGTCAGGGGTCCGCGCCAGTTTTCGTGCCAGCCGAGAAACACAAGATAGAGAACAAGCGCTGCGCCCCATATGGCATAACTTCGTCGCATTGGCCTCTCCCAGCTCATTGCGTGAAGCATATAAATTGACATTTAAGATGTCAATTTATAATATCGGATCGAATAAAATGAAAGCTGAGCAGGGCATCATCTTTGACCTCGACGCTGACCTGAGTTTCGAAATATGACAAAACGCATCAAAATACTTTCCGCTGTCGCGCTTGTTCTACTGGGCGCGCTGGCGCTGGCCTACATGAACCGCTCTACTATCATCATTGCCGCAGTTGGCTTTGCCCAGCGCACAGCCTTTGCGACCGCGCCCAACCAGCCAGTGACCTGGCAAGATGGCGGACGCTGGCAGGGCAGCGGCGACCAGCCACCCAATATTGTCGTTATTCTCACCGATGATATGGGGTTCAACGATGTCAGCACTTATGGCGGCGGGTTGATCGAAACCCCGCATATTGATGCACTGGCTAATGAGGGCGTTTTATTTGCCAATGGCTATGCCGGCAGCGCCGTGTGCTCAACCTCGCGGGCTATGCTCCTGACGGGTCGTTATTCGACACGGTTCGGTTTCGAATTTACCCCCGCGCCAAATGCTTTTGTTCCAATCTTGCGGCAATTGAGAAAAGATGACCCGATGCCGCGCAGTTTCGAGTTTTCCGAACAGCAAGAAGACGCCCCAAGCGATGATTTGCCGTTTTCCTCGCGCGGTCTGCCACCTGAGGAAATAACGCTGGCCGAAGAATTGCGGCAAAACGGCTATCGCACGCTGCATATTGGCAAATGGCATCTGGGTCGTGACCCGATTTTGCGTCCGCAGGCGCAAGGGTTTGACGAAAGCTTAATGATGGAAAGTGGTTTCTATCTACCGAAAAACTCCCCCAACGTCGTCAACGCCCGCAATGAGTTCGCGGTTATGGACAAGGTTCAATGGGAGGTAATGAGCTACGCTACCAGCTTTAACGATAGCGGGCGCTTTGAACCCGATGGCTATCTGACCGACTATTTCACCGACGAGGCCGTGAAAGCGATTGCCGCCAACAAAGACCAGCCGTTTTTCCTATATCTGGCGCATTGGGGCATTCACACGCCTTTGCAGGCAAGTAAGGAGGATTTCGAAGCGGTCGGGGATAATTTTCCCAATCACCGGACCCGGGTTTATGCCGCCATGATCCGCGCGGTCGATCGCTCCGTGGGGCGTGTGATGCAGGCGCTCAAAGATAATGGTATTGACGATAACACGCTGGTTATTTTTACCAGCGATAATGGCGGCGCCAATTATATTGGCATGCCCGATATTAATAAGCCTTATCGAGGCTGGAAGCTGAGCTTTTTCGAGGGCGGCACCCATGTGCCATTTTCTATGCGCTGGCCGGGCAAGCTGAAGGCGGGAACCAGCTATCCGCACCCGATATCGCATTTGGACATCATGCCCACAGCACTGGGCGCGGCAGATTTGCAGCCGCAGGCGACGGTGATCGACGGGGTGAATTTGCTGCCCTATCTGCGCGGCAAGAAAGCCGGCATGCCCCACCACACGCTGATATGGCGCGAAGGTCATTATCAGGCAATTCTGTCGGGCGGTTGGAAAATGCAAAAAAGTGCGCAACCGGCGGGTATTCGCTTGTTTAATCTGAATGATGATCCGTTCGAACAAAGTGACCTGAGCGCGGCGCGCGCCGACAAAGTGGCCGAACTAACAACATTGCTGGATGATCATAATCGTGCGCAGGCTGCCCCGCTCTGGTCGTCAAATATCTCAGTTCCTATATGGATCGATAAGTCTCTGGCCGATAATCCCACGCTGGAAGACGAATATGTTTACTGGCCGAACTAGATAATGGCAAAACGAGGTAAGCAGAACATCATGCAGTTGCAGACGCACCCAGATAAGACCCGCGAAGCCGATCTCGAAATTGTTGACGGACGCCGCCAGCGCAGTGAGCGCAGCCGTGCGGCCATTATCACGGCGACGCTGAACCTGCTGGAAGATGGTGATTTCGCGCCGACAGCCAAGAAAATCGCCGAAGAAGCAGGCGTGGGTTTGCGCTCATTTTTTCGCCATTTTGAGGATATGGATGCCCTGTTCGAAGCCGTCGACCAGCATATTCGCCATCACTATGAGACCCTGTTTGATCGCCCGTATCGCGATGACTGCCTTGAGACGCGTATTGCCGATATTGTGACCGACCGCTCAGAGGCTTATGAGCGCCTGAAAAAAATGATGCTGAGCACGCAAGCGCAACTATGGCGGTCGCAGACACTGCAGAAAAACTACGCGCGAAATCAGAAAAATTTGCGCAATCATCTAGAGAAATGGGTGCCCGAATTAAAGGCTGTGCCGACTGCAAACCGCGAGAGCGTGCACGCCGCCGCATCCTTTGAAATGTGGCACCGCCTGCGCCATCACCAGAAACTCAATATTACCGATGCACGCGCCTCGGTCATAGCGATGTTAACTGGCCTGATAGTTTAAGGGGTTTGCGGCATTAGCCATAAAGCGCCGCGCGCACACTGGGGTCATTATTCGCCGCGTGTTTCAGCGCGTTGCTGCCACGTGCGATAATGTCCATCTGGCGGGCTTCCAGCGCGGCTTGCCAGCTTGGGCGGGCTCGCAGATTAGCGTAATGGCGCGCTAGCGCGGGCATAGGTGCCCGTGTCTGAAAATAATCGAGCCAGCCCGTCTCATCCAGGCGGTAATAGACTACCCCAAGCGTGATGTCAGCCAGCGTAAACTCCGTATCTAGCATCCATGGCCCGGTTGTTGTTGCAAGTGCCTTGTCGATTGTGGCGAGATGGCGCTGCATATTATCGCGCCCGCCGCACACCACTTGACGCCTTGTGATGCCTCTTGACCTAGCGCCGGGGCTTGCCTAGCCTTTTTGACGTTCAAGGAGTTGAGTAGCATGGATACGCAATTAAAGCGGGAAGACGAGGCGTTTCGCGATGAGGTACGTGCCTTTTTGGAAGAAAACCTTGATGTCGAATTGCGCGAAGCGGGGGAGAAAACCAGTGGCATCAGCTCGGCGCATGATCCGCTTATGCGCTGGCATAAAATTCTGAATGAAAAAGGTTGGGTAGCGCCTGGTTGGCCGCAGGAATTTGGCGGCACAGGTTGGAGCGACATGCAGCGCTTTATCTGGTCCACAGAATGCGCGCGCGCCAAAGCACCAAAACTATACCCCATGGGGTTGGGAATGATTGGTCCAACGCTGACCGTCTGTGGCACCAAAAACCAGCAAGACGAATATTTACCAAAGCTGTTGTCGGGCGAGCATATATGGTGCCAGGGCTATTCTGAACCGGGCTCGGGCTCGGATTTGGCGAGCCTACAATGCGCGGCGGTGCGTGATGGCGATGACTACATCATCAATGGCTCGAAAATCTGGACGTCCTATGCGCAATACGCGACCCACATTTTTTGTCTCGTGCGCACCGATAAAAATGTAAAACCGCAGGCCGGTATTTCCTTTCTGCTTATCGATATGGCAACGCCGGGTATCGAGGTTGCGCCAATTATTACGTTGGCCGGTGATCATGAGGTCAACCAGGTATTTTTCGAAAACGTCCGCGTGCCCGTGGCCAATCTGGTCGGTGCTGAAAACGATGGCTGGACGGTGGCAAAAACGCTGCTTACATTTGAGCGCAGTTCTGCTTATGCGGCGCGGTTGAAGCTGGGTTTGGGTAATCTCGAAGCGCTGATTGCGGCAAGCGATGCGCCCGCACTGACGCAACGTTTTACCGAACTCGCCATTCGCGTGGAGGCCATTGAGATGACCGAGTTTCGTGTGCAAGCGGCCTTGGCTGCAGGTACACCCAGCTCAACCGGATCTTCGCAATTGAAGATTATGGGCACGGAAGCGCAACAGGCTATCGACCGGCTGGCGATGGATGCGCTTGGCCCACAGGCTGCGATCTGGCAGCCCGAACTGCGCGAAATAGGAGCAAATGAAACGCCCATCGGCCCGGCGGAAACGCAAGGAATTATTGCTGATTTTCTTAATAATCGCGCGGCGTCAATTTATGGCGGCTCGAACGAGGTGCAGCGCAATATTCTGGCTAAAATGGCGCTGGGTCTGTAGCCCGTTGCGATCTATTTCGAGGAGAGGGCGGCGCATATGAGCTCGGCACAACGAACCACGCAAACAACTCCTGTTTTGATTGTGGGCGGTGGCCCCACGGGACTTCTCGCATCACTTTTGCTATCGCGGTTCAATATTGATCACATTTTGATCGAGCAACGACATGCACCGCAAGCCGCACCGGCGGCACACGTCATCAATACGCGCACGATGGAAATACTTCGTTCCGCGGGGTTGAACACGGAAGAATTCTATGCGCTCAACAAACACGGCGACGCGCAATTTATCAGCTGGGTGAACGGCCCAAGAGATCATGCGCTGGGAAAGTATGCCCTGATGGGTGATCTGGAGGACCCTGAAGATCTCCAGAGGTTCATGCATCGTGCCGCCGCTTCTCCAGAACATATAACCAATATTTCGCAAAATCTGTTTGAAGACGCATTGCTGGGCCAAGCAACACGCCGCAACCACCAAGACATTCGTTTCGGACATAGCTGGCAGGGTTTTGTTGACGGCGACACGCGTCGCGTCCGCGTGCTGCAACCAGATGGCTCGGCTTATGAAGTTAATGCGGCTTACGTTCTCGCGGCGGATGGTGCCTCCAGCAATATTGTCAGAACTTTAGGCATAACCAGATCAGGCCCTCCATCGATCGCAACATTTCTCAATATGAGTTGTGAGATTGACCTCTCTCAAATTGCTGGCGAACAGCAGTCCATTCTTTACTGGTGCCTCAATCCGAGCGCACCCGGCACGCTGATCGTTCACGACCCGAAGGCGCTGACAGTCTATATGCGACCACTTTATGAGCCTTATGAAACCGCAGAGGAATATACCGACGCTCGCTGTGATGCACTGGTCAAAGAGATGTTTGGGCCCGATATTCCTTTTCGTATTACCTATAAAGGTGTGTGGCGAATGTCGGCACAGGTCGCCGATCGTTTTTGTGTCGACAATGTTTTCCTCGTCGGGGATGCGGCGCATCGTTTCCCACCAACAGGTGGTTTGGGGCTGAATTCCGGTGTTGGCGACGTTCACAATTTGGTTTGGAAATTGGCCGCCATTCTCAAGCACGATGCACCCCCTAGTCTCTTGGCAAGTTATGAAGCTGAGCGCAAACCCGTGGCCGAGCGTAACTGCGCAACGAGCGTTAACAATTTTCATAAAATGAACGAGGTCATTGACGCACTCGGTCTTGATGTCAGCAAGGCGCATATACCCGCAATGGTGGGCGCATCTCCTCTTTTGAAGTGGCTTCCGTCAGCAATATCCAAACGGCTCATAAAGTTTCTAACCCTACCTGTCTTGCGCTTGCTAAATGCGGCCATGGCCGACACTGTCGACGGGCAAAAACGCCGCGACAAAATTCAAACCGCCATCGATAATCAAGCTGAGCACTTCGATATGCTGGGAGCGGAACTGGGCTATGTCTATGCAGGTGGTTGTGCAATTGACCAAAGCGCAAGCTCAACACCGCAAAGCACAACACGCGATTATCAACCGACCGCTGGCGCAGGTGCGCGCCTGCCTCATATTGAGATGAAAGACGCCCGTGCAACCAGATCGAGCTTAGACATTGTTACCTATGATCAGTTCACTCTCTTTACAAATGGGGCGGCGGTTAACCCGCCAAACGCTTCTTGGATGTTTGGGCTGCCGTCGCAAACTATCAACCTTGAAAGCTATGATAATCGCGGTGCTATATCTGAGGCATTTGACTTGGCACCAGGCGGCTGGGTTCTCGTGCGCCCCGACGGGCATGTTGCTACGCGCTCATCGGGCGCTTAAATCGCTTGAGTTAAGACCTGCATAACATCATCGGGCGTATTGATGCGTCTGGGGTTAAAGGCCACTGAACTATCGCCGCATACATGCTCGGCGACAAGAGGCAGATCGTGTGAGCTCACGCCGACTTGCGATAATGTCGTTGGCAGGCCGAGGCCCGAGACCATGGCTTCTATTTCTTCAATCAGCTTATCGACCAAGGCGGCGTCGCTATTCGCCGTCAAACCCAAATGACGCGCCGCTGCTGCAAGAGCTGTCTCGGCGCTGGCGGTTTCGCGGTTCCAGCGTAATACATGCGGCAACATGATGGTG
The DNA here is from genome assembly GCA_002469805.1 of Rhodobiaceae bacterium UBA7378. GTDB lineage: Bacteria > Pseudomonadota > Alphaproteobacteria > RS24 > RS24 > UBA7378. The sequence continues at coordinate 3,529 of DKNW01000132.1, read as the reverse complement.
CTGGCTTCACCATGTGGCACGTTTTTACCGCCGCCTAATTGGTGGCGCACCCCGGCGACTAGACCCAAGCTCACATTAAACGCCATCGACATGGCGAGATAAGCGGCGTAATGCAAATTCTGTATGGCCTGCGTGGAGGTGTTAGTTCCTATTGATTTGGGCAGGTTTTCGAATAGCACTTTCAGCCCCTCATAAGCGTAGAGATTGCCCATTGGCATGGCCTTCAAAGACATAATCATTTCGAGGCAATCGGCAAAAATCTTCATGCCCGTTCCAGCCCATAAGCGATCGGGTGTGCTCTGGCAGATTTCTGAATCATGAAAGATGATTTTGGGGATGAGTTTGGAATCGGCAAACATCAACTTTTCGCGTTTATCCGGGTCGGTGATAGCCATGGCGAATGTATATTCGGAACCTGACAAAGTCGTGGGCACGACAATTTGTGGCAATTTCGGATGGTTGAGCGCCGGTATATGCACACCATCTTCTGGGCTATAGCGGATGCGCAGGGCTTCCAAATCATTGCCCTCGGCCAATATCATGGCCACTGATTTTGACATATCCACCACTGATGAGCCGCCAAAAGCAATAAGCCCATCGGCGTTTGACGCGCGCGCGGCATCCACGGCGGCCAGCACGCTGGGCATTTGATTATGCGCGGTCGAACCGGCATAAGTGCCGCACAGTGGCGCGCCAATGATTTTCTCCAGCGCCTCAACTTGGCCGTTTTTAACCAAAGAGGGTGTCGCCAATAAGAACGGTCGCTGCATGCCCGTCATGGCGATGGCATCAGGCAATTGTCCGGCTGAGCCGGGGCCATAAAACATGGCTTCCGTTCGCGGCATCACCAAGATGCCCTTGCCTTTAATATCGGATTGATTGCTCACTATCTGCTCCCTTTATCTGCTTAACCGTCATGCTAAACAGCACCCCGCGCCAGGTCAAAATAAAGCGCAAGCCGGGGCTTTGCCTATCAAGCTGCGGGGCCATTAAAGGCGGCAAATCCATAGCGATCCGTAAAGAAACGGAACGAAGCCATGTGGCCAAAATATTTTGACGCCCTAAAAAGCTGGGCAGCAAGTTTTGCCAGTACGTAGTTGACAAGAAATATTTTCCTGTGTTATATACCCCCTATGGGTATAAGATTTCTTCTGCTATTCCTTCTGGTGCCAGCCTCGTTGCAGGCGCGCCCCGTGTCCTATTCCGGCGGCTCAACTTTCATGATCTTCTCCGACGACATGATGGATTCTGCCTATTATCATTATTCACCAAGCTATAAGTACTCACTCGGCATAGAGTTGGTTGATGAAAAAAAACAAACCGAAGACCATGTTTATTTTCGGCACACATATTTGCTTGATAGAAAAAATACCCAGCACTCACAACGTAATCTTTATTTCCAATCCGGTTTGAGCACCGGTGGAAATGATGAATATTTTTACGGCCTGCTCGGTGACTGGGAGACACGCAGATATTTTATCGGCTTTGGCGCCCAGGAATTTAAATCTAATGCACGCAACTATTCCAAGCAGTTCATCCAGATTGGGTTCGCACCCTATCTCGGCGCCTATGGTGATCTGCATAGCTGGCTAATGGTCAAGTCAAAGCGAACTGATCTGACTGATGAATGGAACACTTATCCGGTAGTTAAATTTTTTAAAGGCGACTATCTGCTGGAATTCGGCGTCGATGAAAATGACAAACTTGACCTGCACTTTATGATTAGAATTTAGGAGTTTCACATGCGGTTTTCGCTATTTTTTATTTTGATAATGCCCACCCTTACGCTCGCAGAGGGCAACAGCCATAGCAAGCATTCCGACCATAGCGCGCATCATGGTCACGAAGGTCATGTTGCTATGGATTATGTGGACGGAACGGCTACAGAATTGGATGTCGAACGCTTCGGCAAATTTGTCGCTGACCAAGCGGGCAATCAAATTGCGGTTGTCAGCGTCACTGGTATGGTGTGCGATTTTTGCGCGCGTGGTATTGAAAAGACTTTCCAAAAAGATGAGGGCTTCAAAAAAATCGATGTCGACTTGGAAACTGGCAAAGTTTTGATCGCCTTCGCCGAGAGCGCAAAACTGGTCAATCAAGACATCGAACAAAAAATTCTTGCCAACGGTCAAACCGTTACAGGAATTCAGATACTACAGGCGCAGTAGGCGAAACCTGAAGGAAGCCACCATGCAGGACAAGACCGCGAATGTTTTCACCCTTTTTGCGTCATCGTCGACGCTCATTTGTTGCGCTTTGCCGGCGGTTTTTGTTCTGTTCGGGGCGGGGGCGAGCTTTGCAAGCCTTTTAGGCGTGTTTCCTTTTTTGATTGTTTTGTCCCAATATAAGCTGTCTATCACAGCTGCTGCATTCGTGATGATTGCCGTTGCAGGCTATGTAAACTATAAAACCTATTATATGCCGTGCCCGATCGATCCGGAAGTGGGCCGCGCGTGCATGCAGACGCGCAAAAGATCGCGCATGTTGTATTATGTTTCGGTGGCTATATTTTCTTTTGCTACCGTTTTCACTTATGTAATACCGAGGTTTATATAGATGAGCAAACACCCATGCCACCGTTCCCAAGTCGCAAGGCTTAGGCGCGCTGAGGGTCAACTACGCGGTGTCATTCGCCTGATTGAAAATGGCGATTATTGCATTGAGGTACTTAATCAACTTAAGGCTGCCCAAAAGGCATTATCCTCTGTTGAAGCAAATATACTTGAGACGCATATAGAAAATTGCGTTGCAGGGGCGATTGGGGGCACCGAAGATGCTCAGCAAAAAATAGCCGAATTGACCAAGATTATTAAAAGGTAATGGGTCTTTATACTCAGCGATGCCGCAAGTGGACACCATCAGTCACAAGGGTTGATCGCTTTGATCTGGGTTCATTGTTAGGTACAGCCATTTGTCAGCGGTTCTAAGCTGACCTCGACATACACTTTCTATGCTATTACGCTTAACGCTATCACACATAATGTTGCAATCACTGGAATAACAACAGTTATGATGCCAACATCTTTATAGGCCTGTTTATGAGTAAGCTGGGTAATGGTGAGCATGGCAATCACTGCGCCGCAATGGGGCAGGCTATCAAATCCTCCGCTCGCCATTGCCACAATACGGTGAAGCTCATCCGCCGGAATTCCCATGGCGAGATAGCTTTCGGCCATAGTCGCCATAAAGATCTGCAAACCGCCTGATGCCGAACCGGTAATCGCTGAAACCACAGAAATCGAAGCGAAAGCAGATATTTTTGGTGGTAAGCCAGAATTCAACATGACCGACGAGAAATCTTGAAAGCCAACAGTTTGCACAACGATGCCGCCAAAGCCGATGACAGCCGCCGTGTTGAGTAATGGCATAATCGCGTCATTTGTTCCTTCACCAAAGACTTGAAGCTTGCGTCCGCGCAGACTGGGAAATACAGCACAGGCAAACAGGCTGCCCAAAATTAGCGCAAGGCTAGGCCAGAAAACCGGTTGGTTGCCGGCAAAATTAATAACATCAGCTAGCGTGCCGGTCC
>DKNW01000030.1:10889-15887 GCA_002469805.1 Rhodobiaceae bacterium UBA7378 | reverse complement strand
CCGCCGCTTCGGTTGTCGCTACGCCAGTATCGAAGCTATGCAGGCGCACGGAAAATGCTGGTTCGAAAAATGGCTGAAAAAACGGCAGGCCGCATAAATGATCAGCGTGAAAATGCGTCAGAAAAATATCTATCTCCGTTACGCCGCGGGCGAGCAATGCCTCGCCACATGCCAATAAACCAGACCCGGCATCGAAAATGATGCTCTGCCCGCTGCTGCGCATTTCGATGCAGCTTGTGTTGCCGCCAAAAACTTTATGGGCCGGACCGTTCACGGCGAGTGACCCGCGCGTGCCCCAAAATTTAACTTCAACATGATCTGTCATTTCATCTGTCATTGCATCTGTCACTGCGTTTATCATCGGATCTCTCATTACGCCTGCGCTCTATTTTGTCCGCGCGATATAGCGCCCATCCCACGTCTCGGCGGGTGGATTTTCTCGATAAGCGTCGCATCGGGCGTGCATCATGTCGTAATAGCCAGCGAGTTCTGGATGCGCGTGCGCCAGCGCTGCTGCGGCTTTCTGGGTTTCGTCCCAGGCGCGTGCCCTGAGGTGGGCAAGCATGGCATTGTGGGCTTGTGCATGCGCGGCAAAGCTTGCCGATCGGCATATTTCGTTGTCGCCCATCAGGGCATAGATATGTTCGGGGACGTTTTTGCCTTTAAAGGCAATCAAGTCGAATTCGAGAAATGCCAAAGGCAACCCATTGACCTCGCCGGTTTCCATAGCCGCACGATACGTGGCCTCACCCACCAGCATCGACCAAAAATAATTTTTCGTCTGCCCCTCAAGGCGGGCCGACACATTAACCGGATCGCCAAGCACCGAATAATTGAACCGCTGGTCTGAGCCCATATTGCCAACCAGCGTGTCGCCCGAATTCACGCCGATGCCGATAGCCAGATTGCCTGTCCATTCGGCAAGCTGTTCCTCTGCATGCAGGTCGGCGTTCACTGCCACCAGCGCCGTGTTCATTTCGAGCGCGGTGCAGCACGCGATATAGGCGTGATTGTCGAGATTTGTCGGCGCGTTCCAAAACGCCATGATGCTGTCACCAATATATTTGTCGATAGTGCCGCCATGGGCCTGAATAATCCGCGTCATGCGGGTGAGAAAAATATTGATGATATGGGTTAGGGTTTCGGGCGCGTCTTTAAATGTCTCCGATAAATTTGTGAACCCGCGAATATCGGTGAACATTATGGTCATGTCGCGTGTTTCACCCCCCAGTTTAAGACGGCTCGGATCTGCCGCAATTTCCGCAATCATGTCGGGGGACAGATAATACTGGAAGGCGTTGCGTACCTCGCGGCGCTCGCGATTAGTGCGGATATAATGCTGAAACGACGCGACAAGAAACGCCGCAAAAATGACCGCAATCGGGAACACAGGATCGACCAAATATTGCGCCGTCATATATGCCTGCCTAGAAACCTCTGCCGCTAGCAGTGCCGAGGCTGCAAGCCCGATTATGGCTGACGGAATACCAAAGATGAAAACAAGGGCAATGATGCCGATACCCAAAAGCAAAGCCCCGCCAATTTCTGTAAATTGAAGCCATAGGGGACGCTTTAAAAAGCTACCACTCAGAATTTGCTCGACGGCCTGAACGTGCAATTCGACCCCCGGCGTTATCGGGTTGAGTGGCGTTGCGCGAATATCTTTCAGGCCTGCCGCAGAAGTGCCGATAAACACAATCTTGCCCGCCAGGCGCGCGGCATCAAAATCAGGGGCGAGAACTTCCCATGCCGAAATGCGGTTAAGCGTTTCGCGCGCGGCCAGATAAAGTCGCATTGAGCCGTCGGCATCAACCGGCGTGATGAACTGCGCGACTTTGAGGCGCGATAGGCCGACACCGGTTGAATAGGCGCTTTCCCCGCCCACATCGGAGGTGCGTAAGCTGATTGTGCCAACACCGAGAGCTGCTCGAATCGCTTCCAACGCAAGACTTGGATACAGCGTGTCGCCGCCGCGAAAAACCAACGATACGCGCCGGATGATGCCGTCGCGGTCAATCCGCGCATTGATAGCACCAAGCCCAATGGCGGCGTCTTGAATAACCGTCTGATTGGAAATGGCAGCGGGGGCGCCGGGAATGCGGGCGAGTGGGTCGCGCTGCATTGTCGCTGGCTCTTGCGCGTGTGCCCGCACTGCAAATCCGGCCTTTGGCGCGGGGAGACCGCTTCCGTCAGGCGACAGGGTGGTCGCGATGACGACATTCGATCGCGACAGGGCATCGGCAAATTGCTGGTCGGGGTGCTTGATTTGGGTGCTGATACGTTCGGCTAGTTCAGGCCAGTCATCGGGTATCTCACCAGTATCGAGGTCGCGCCAAATAGGTAGAATGTTTTCCGGTGCCGTCCTGTCGGGTTCGGGAAACATAATATCGAAGGCCAACACAGCGGCCCCTTGCGCGGTCGCGGCATCCACGAGCCCGGCTAGCAATGTGCGCGGCCAAGGGAATTGCCCAAGACGCGCGAGGCTGGCTTCATCAATATCGATATAGGCGACGGGGATATCTGATGAGATACGCGGATGCCAGCGATTATATTGGTCGAAGATTAAATTGCGCGTTTGGCTGACGATAGGCGGTTGCGCCAGCAGCACCAAAATGCCTGATAGCAATATGAAAATCGGCACAAGATAAACAAAAAAATGCTGTAACTTAAAACGCATCACCACGCAGACCTATTCTCCCGGATCTATTCTCTCAGACCCTCAACAAAGTGCCGCATCATGCCAGATTCAGACACACAGTCACAGGCTGAAGGTGGGCGCGATCGGCGGTTTATTTTTTGCGGCGAGAGACGTTGGGAATATGTGGCGGCGAAACAGTTACGTTGGACACGCTGAAAGCCTTGCTTCGCGGCGGTTCGAACAGGCGCACATGGGGTTTTTTGAAAAACGGGATGAGCACCATGCCGGCGATAAAACCTCCGATATGTGCCACATAAGCAACATTGCTGCCGACTTGCCCCATATTGGTGAATTGCAGAATAATCCAGCCGCCAAGCACCAGAAATGCTGGCACATTCATCACCCTGAAAAATACCAGAATACCGACAATGCACCGAATATTGGCGCGTGGGTGCAATATGAGATATGCCCCTAATACACCGGCAATCGCACCGCTGGCCCCAACCATTGGCACCGGGGACGAAGGCTCGGTCAAGGCCTGCGCCAACGCTGCGCAAATCCCGCATAGCAAATAGAAGATAACAAACCGGCCACGGCCAATGCTGTCTTCGATATTGTCCGAAAAAATCCAGAGATAGAGCATATTACCGCCCAGATGCATAAGGCCGCCATGCATAAACATTGAGGTGAACACTGTGATCCATGCAGCAACAGGGGCAGGCATGTTATCGGCTAATGGCAGGCCGAATAAGCGGGCGGGCACCATGCCATAGCCGAAAATCGCAGCTTGCTGGGCGCTACCAAGTGACATTTGCCAGAAGTACACGCCAACGCATAAAGCGAGAATAATGTAGGACACCCATGGGCGTCGGCGGGTCGGATTATCGTCACTAATTGGTAAAAAAAACATCTCTCGCCCCCGCTTTGTCTCTGTAGCTGCTCGACTTATAAAGACCGGACTATTTGCGTTTAGCCGGTGCCGTCATGGTTACGCTTTGCCCACCAACTGTGCTGATGATAAGTCCGTCCGGTTGCATCAGGCGGCGTGCAGCGGCGGCAATGTCGGCTTTGCTGACGTTGCGAATATGCTGGTTGCGTGTCTCGAAGTAGTCAACCGGCCATCCGTTTATCTGGATGCCTAATAACTGATCAGCAATTTTTACGCCGCTGTCAAAGCGCAATGCATAAGCGCCAATCAGATAGGTTTTAGCGGCTTTGAGCCGGGCATCGCTCACACCGTCACGCGCCATGCTGCGCAAGGCATCGCGAACGACATCCATGGCTTCCATCGCGCTTTCGTTCTTGGTGGCAAGCCCCCCCATCCATAACGCGCCATACTTGTAGGGGGCGAGGTAGCTGTAGACACTATAGGCAAGGCCGCGCTTTTCGCGCACTTCTTCGGTCAATATGGAAGCAAAGCCGCCGCCGCCCAAAATGTAGTTCATCACATAGGCCGCAAAAAACATCGGGTCGTCATAGACGACGCCCTGCGCGCCAAAGGCAATGCTTGTTTGCGGCCCTGCGCGTGAAATATGGTGGCTTGCCGGCCCACGCACGGGTTGCGCGGTAGGAATGGCTGCCAACTGCGCCCGTTTGGGCAGGTCGCGTAAAAATGCATCGAGTTTTTTGCCAAGCGCGTCTGCTGATATATTGCCAACCGCGCTTATCAGCACATTATCTTGTGCGATGTGGCGGCGCCAATGCGTCCGTAAGTCATCTGGCGTTAAATTGTTCACGTCGTCGGGCGTGCCCTCAACGGCGCGGGCATAGGGATGACCGGCAAAGCTCGTACGAAGTAAATTGGCGCGCGCAAGATAGGCTGGGCTTTGTTCATTGCTGCGCATGCGCGTTAATAAGCGCTGGCGGCTTCGCGTCACGGCGTCGGCATCAAATCGTGGGCGGCTCACGGCGTCGGTGAATAAATCGAAACATGCATCTAGATGCGCGCTCAGACATTGCAAAGAACCCGTCAATTCATCTCGCCCAATTTCGAAAGACATGCGCACGGCCTGCTGGGCGAGTGCTTGTTGAAAGTTCTGCTCGGCGCGTGCGCCTGCGCCGCGTGTCAACATATCACCAAGCAGGGCGCCGAGCCCGCTTTGGCCTTCCGGGTCGCTTGCGCTGCCGCCGCGCCAGGCGACTTTTAGCGTTACCATCGGGAGCGATGTGTCGCGCACCAACCAAGCTGTGTGACCGGCAGGGGAGGTTACAATCTCAATCGGCGGGCCTTGTCTGGTTGCGTTTTTTGCGCTGATTTGTGCGCTGACTTCTGGTCCGGCCATCACGCGTGCCGGGTCAGCCAGCCCGATAAGCGTGGCGAGCAGCAACAAACAGCCGCGCGTGAAATAATGGCGCGTGAA
>DKNW01000030.1:0-10564 GCA_002469805.1 Rhodobiaceae bacterium UBA7378 | reverse complement strand
GAAATAATGGCGCGTGAAATAATGTGGGCTGGCGTTGCGCATCACGAGCCATCCTCCAGCAAATGACCTGTCACGCTATGCGCCAGGTTCAAAAACAGGCGCGCAGCATCCCTGACCTCTTGAGCCGTAATGTCGGCCAGCAGGTTCGGCCAATCCCGAACCGTATCTGGCGACAGGCCGAGTGCGGCCGCCTCGCCGAAAATGCGCGCCATGGATTGCTGGCTGTCACGGGCATAAACTGTGTCAGCTACTAATTGAGTGCGGGCGCGTGCCAAATCAGATTCTGCCACAAGTTCGTTTTTGAGGCGCAAAATTTCAGCATTAACGCGGGTCTCGATTTGCGCCATTGTGCCAGTTGGCTCCAGCGTGGCGTAAATTGCAAATTCACCATTGTCTATGCGCAGGCTGTCGCTCCAGCTGCCCGTGGCCGAGCTAATACCCTCATCGACAACCAATGATTTGTTCAGCCGTCCAAGTGCTCTATCGCCCAGAATTTCCGACAGTAAATCAAGCGCTGCGAACTGGCGGGCGGTGGCATCTGTATAGGTGGGCAGTTTATAAATGCGCTGCCAAAGCGGTTGAGTAACGCGCGCATCACGAAACGTGACCGGCGTTTCAGCATCCGTCACCTGCAAACTTTCGGGTATTGTGCGCATGTCGCGCGGCGTATTGCTGGGTGCGATCGGTCCATAATATTTTCGCGCAAGCGGCAGTATATCCGCCAAACTAGTATCGCCGGCGACCACTAAAATCGCGTTATCTGGCGCATAATACCGTGCGTAAAATGCGCTGGCATCGGCATCGTTTAATTGTTCTATTTCGCGCCGCCAGCCGATCACAGGCACGGAATAAGGCGCGCCGGCATGTAGCTTGGCGCGTAACTTTTCGCTCAACAATGCACCGGGGTTCGTATCGACCCGTTGGGCGCGCTCTTCGAGAATAACGTCGCGTTCAATCGCCACCAGTTCAGCATTGACGATCAAATTACGCATACGGTCGGCTTCCATCGCCATCACTGTCTCAATTTTATCGGCCGCGATGCGCTGGAAATAGGCCGTGTAATCATAGGAGGTAAAGGCATTGTCCTGTCCACCAAGCGCGGCGACGGTTTTTGAGAAAGTGCCATCGGGAAACGTCGCCGTGCCGCGAAACATCAAATGTTCGAAGAAATGCGCGATGCCCGATTTACCGGCAGGCTCATCTGCCGAGCCAACGCGGTACCAAACCATATGCGTGACAACAGGGGCACGGTGATCGGGAATGACGATGATTTGCAAACCATTATCCAGCCGTGCCTGTTCGACTTTGGGGGCGACGAGGGCATTAGCTGGTTGTGTCGTACCGCCGCAAAATGCGCAAAAAAACAACAGCGAAAACCCAACGGATCGCATTTTTACGTACACGCTATTTTCTGTCGGGCTGTTGTGTGTCGCGCTATTTCGAGTCGCGCACGAGCGTTTCGACAGTTTCTGGGCTTTTACTAACAGTTCCCGTCCGGTCATTTTCGATTTGCTCACGAATGCTGTCGCCTGTTGGGTTTGTTGCCGCTGCATTTTCCAGCAATTTGTCTTCGCCAGTTGTGTTTTTTTCCGTTGGTTTGTTCTCTTTACCAAGAACCAAAATCTTGGCGATTTCGTTCGGTTTCAACGCCGCTGTGCGGGCCGTCCCGCTTCCGGGGGGACGCAAATTATAATCGGGCGGCAAAATGAGCGGCGGCCGTGAAATAACCGTAAATTCGTCCGGCGGGGATTTGCCGTAGCCAAGTGAATCGGCAACATCGGAGCCACAAGCTGCAAGCATCAGACACGCGCCGATGATTGCTGCAGGTCTGTATTCTTTTTTGGCAAGGAAAGACACGTATAAAGGCACGGGGCTAGCTCTCTCAATTAAAACGCGGATAGACGCTGGTGGACAAGGGCTTGTTTATCGACATTTATCTATAGACAAAAATTTGAACTTGGCAACCTCGTCATCTCAATCGCTGTATCAACTCTCCGGTTCTTTTTCGCGCCAGAAGCCCCAAACCAGCAAAGCGACCCCCAGACTAATCCAGATGTCGGCAAGATTGAAGACGTACCAATAATATCCCGCATAATGAAGCGAGATGAAATCTACAACCGCGCCGTGAATAATGCGATCAATCAGATTGCCCAGCGCACCACCGATAATGAGGGCGTAACCAAGGCGCGTAATGCGGCCTTGCGTGGTCATCATGGCGCGCACCAAATAGGCAGTGATGGCGAGTGTCATTGCAGTCAAAAGCCATTTTGCCATCGCACTGCCGGAACTGAAAAGCCCGTAACTAATGCCATTGTTCCAGACAAAGGCAAAATCGAGAAAAGGCAGTAGTTCAAGCCGGCGCAGAATTTCTAGATCGAGAAGATGCATCACTGCCCATTTCGACGTCTGGTCAAGCCCGGCCGTCACTGCCGCAACAACCAACCCGCTTTGGAGCCATTGGCGGTTATCAGCCTTGGTCATTAGACAATTGGGCATCGAACTCGGCAACAGCCGTCGCATCGCGCGGGCTCAGGTCCGGATAACCTTGCACTGTGCCAACCTCAGGCAGCACTTTCCAAGAGCGCTGGCATTTTTGACCTTGTGCCAGTGCAGGCACAACGCCGACCCCAGCAACATCGTCGAGCGTGAAAGCGTCAGCGGGTGCAGGCTCGGTACGAATTTCAAGTTGTGACGTAATGCAAATATCGGCCAGATTTTGCCCTTCAAGGCTTTGGAGATATGTACCATCAGAAATATAGACGACCGGGGCCGCTTCAAGACTTGACCCAATACGCTTCTCGCGGCGTTCAATTTCAAGTGCGCCTGTGACGACGCGGCGCACCGCGCGAATATTGTTCCATTTTTCGGCCAACTCGGCATCATGCCAATCGGACGGCACATCAAAAAATGTCTCAAGATGAACCGAGTTGTTGGGGTCATTGTACCGTGCTTGCCAAACCTCTTCGGTGGTAAAGCATAAAATCGGGGCCAGCCAGCGCGTGAGGCAGGTAAAGGCAATATCAAGAACGCTACGGCAGGCGCGCAGATCAGCGCTGGAAGCCGGGTCGCAATAAAGCGTGTCTTTGCGGATATCGAAATAAAACGCCGACAGATCAATGGTCATGAAATTGAACAGCGCCTGATAGATCTTGCGGAAGTCAAACTGGTTGTAGCTCGCGCGTACAAGCTGGTCCAACTCATGAAGCCGGTGCAAAATATAGCGCTCCAATTCGGGCATCTCGCCACGGGGCATTTTTTCGGCATTGTCCAGATGCGCTAAATTTCCAAGCAGGAACCGGAAGCAATTGCGCATTTTCCGATATGCATCGGTATTGGCTTTGATGATCTCCGGGCCGACGCGTGTATCGTCGCTATAATCCGAGGACATTACCCAGAGCCGGATAATCTCGGCACCGGATTGCCCGATAACTTTTTGCGGGTCGACTGTATTGCCCAATGATTTTGACATTTTCCGGCCCTTCTCATCCATCGTAAAGCCGTGCGTCACCACCTGTTTATACGGGGCTTGGCCGCGTGTGGCGCAGGCTTCAAGTAATGATGAGTGAAACCAGCCGCGATGCTGGTCGGAGCCTTCCAGATAAACATCTGCCGGCCATTGTAGATCAGGACGCGCTTCCAGAACAAAGGCGTGCGTGACGCCGCTATCGAACCATACGTCCAGAATATCTGTCACGCGGTCATAATCAGCCGCAGCATAATCATCGCCAAGAAATGTCTGCGGATCGTCGTCGAACCACGCATCGGCCCCGCGCGCACGCACCGCGTCAACAATGCGGGCGTTCACAGCGTCGTCGCGCAAAATCTCGCCGGTTTCCCGATGCACGAATACCGTAAGCGGCACGCCCCATGCACGCTGGCGGGAGACCACCCAGTCTGGCCGGTTTTCGATCATCGCATGAATTCGGTTACGGCCAGTTTTTGGGTGCCATGTCACGCTATCGATCGCGGCCAACGCCTTATCGCGTAGGTTGTTTTTCTCCATAGAGATAAACCATTGCGGCGTGTTGCGGAAAATCAGCGGCGCTTTGGAGCGCCAACTATGGGGATACTGGTGACGTAATTTCCCCTTCGCCAGCAATCTGTCTGCGGCGACCAGTGCGCCAATGACCGCACCATTGGCCGAGCCGTCTTTACCCTTATCATTGAACACTTGCTCGCCCGCAAATAGCGGCACGTCATCATAATAAATGCCCGCCTCATCGACGGTAAAAGGCACATTGATTTTATGTTTTATGCCCAGTTCAAAGTCGTCCTGACCATGCCCGGGAGCAATATGAACAAGCCCTGTGCCGGTTTCATCGGTCACGAAATCACCGGCGAGCACCGGTACGTCAAAATCATAGCCTTGTCCGGCAAGCGGGTGGCGGCATGTCAGCGTGCCTGGGTCAATGTCGTGAAGGCGTTTAATCTCTTCAAATCCGGCAACGTTCAAAACGCTTGCGGCAAGCGTGTCGCATAAAATCAGTTTTTCAGAGCCCACCTGATACACGCCATAGGATAGGTTTTCCGCATAGGCCATGGCGCGGTTGCCCGGAATAGTCCAAGGCGTCGTCGTCCAGATCACAGCGAAGCAATTTTCCGTTAGCGCTGGATCAGGCGCACTTACCACGGGAAACTTCACAAAAATTGTCGGTGAGACATGTTCTTCATATTCGACTTCGGCCTCGGCCAGCGCCGTCTTTTCAACGACCGACCACATGACCGGTTTCGAGCCGCGATAGAGGCTCCCATCCATAACGAATTTTTGAAACTCCGACACAATGACAGCCTCAGCGTCATACGCCATGGTTGTGTATGGGTTCTCCCAATCACCCAAAATGCCGAGGCGTTGAAATTGCTCGCTTTGCACGCTGACCCATCTATCGGCAAAGCGCCGGCACTCGGCGCGAAACTCGCCAGCTGGCACGTCGTCCTTATCAAGGCCTTTATTGCGGTATTGCTCTTCGATCTTCCATTCGATTGGTAGGCCGTGGCAATCCCAGCCCGGCACATAAGCGGCATCTTTACCCATCATTTGTTGTGACCGAACAATAACGTCTTTCAAAATCTTGTTCAGCGCATGGCCGATATGCACATCGCCGTTGGCGTAGGGCGGGCCGTCATGCAAGACGAATTTCTCTCGGCCCTTGCCTTGTTCGCGCAATTTTTCATATAGGCCGATCCGCGCCCAATTCGCCAGCGTTTCGGGTTCGCGTTTGGGTAATCCGGCCTTCATGGGGAAGTCGGTTTGCGGCAGGTTCAGTGTCTCGCGATAGTCGCGTGGTTCGTTTTCCATGGCTGGTTTTTAGCAATGCCCGCAGAGCAAGGAAAGGGCTAAGATTGGGTTACGCTTTTGGCGCTCTTAGCAAATATATCGCGCGCGGCTTGACTGTCGCGGGCAATTTGCGCTTTCAGCGCATCAATGCCGTCAAACTTTTGTTCCGCGCGAATGAAATCCGTGAGTGCTACACCCAGTTCCGCGTCATATAGATCGCCGGAAAAATCGAACAAATGCGTTTCGAGCCGTGGCGCGGTGCCGCCGACGGTTGGTCGCAAGCCAAGATTTGCAACGCCGTCATGTACCTGGCCTTGAAGGGGACCGGACAGTATTTCCGCGCGCGCGGCATAAACCCCAAACGCCGGTTGCAAATAGTCGCCCAGTTCCATATTTGCGGTCGGAAAGCCAATGGTGCGGCCCCGTTTGTCACCATGTTGAACCGTGCCTTCAATGATCCAATCATGGCCCATGAGTGTGGCCGCTTCGCGTACCTTGGCGTCGCGCAACAGGGCGCGTATGGCCGAAGATGAATAAGGCGTTTGCCCATCTGCCTGCACCACGGCGGAGGTTATGAAAACGTCAAAACCAGCTGCCGCGCCGCGTTGTTGCAGCATGTCAGGTGTACCTTGGCGGCCTTTACCAAAATGAAAATCATGCCCAATGCTAACGCCAGAAATATTTAGTGCGCCGATTAGAATACGGTCGATAAATTCATCCGCCGTGCAATTGGCCATGTTGGTGTCAAACGGCAGTGCCAGTGTAAAATCGACGCCCAGCCCGGCCAGCAGGCGCGCGCGTGTCGGTAGGCGTGTCAGGCGAAAAGCCGGTGCGTCGGGCGCAAAAAATTGTCGCGGATGCGGGTTGAATAGCATCACCCCCAAAGGATGGTTGCCGGCATCGGCTTCGGCGCGGGCATTTTCAATAACTGCCTGATGCCCCAAATGTACACCGTCGAAATTACCGATTGCCAACAGGCTCCCGCGCGCTGATGGCGGCAGGTCATCCAAGCTGTGATATAAATTTGGCGGCTGGGTCATACTTCGTTTTATCCAGATATGTCTTACCAAACAAGATGTCGCATAGCGGCCATGGCGGTGGTGTTTTCTGCTGTCAGCACGGCGGCGATTTCTTCGGCGGTGTCGAGTGTCTGAACGGCGCCTGCCAGCCCGCCGGTAATAAACAGGGCATCAATCCCCGCACCTTGCGCGCCTGGAATGTCGGTTTTCGGCCCGTCACCAATCGCAAGAATACGCGCGGGTTCGTCCAGCAGACTTTCCAGTTTAGCCACCGCCTCTGTGTAAACCGGCTGATAGGGTTTGCCGAGCCAGACAACGTCGCCGCCATTTTTCTCGTAAATTTCTGCTACCGCACCGGCACAATATATGACGCTATCGCCAAATTGCACTTGCCTGTCAGGGTTGGCGCATACCAGTTGCAATTTGCGTGCGTGCCATTTTTCCATGGCGGCGCGATAATCATCAGGGGTTTCTGTCGTGTCGTTATACATGCCCGAAAACAGGATAAAATCGGCAGTGTCGATGTCGCGAAAACCAATATCGAGACCTTCAACGAGATCCGCGTCTTTGGCGGGGCCGATATGGTGGCACGTTTGGTTTTGAGCGCCGCGTTCAGCCAGCAAAGCGCGCGCCACATCGCCAGATGTTAGGATGTCGTCATAGGCGTCACGCGACACGCCGATCTCATCAAGGCGCGCGGTGACGGTCGAACCCGGTCGTGGCGCATTTGACAGCAGTAAAACCTTGCCGCCGCGTTCACGGAAGCGCGCGAGCGCGGCGTCCGCCCCCTCAAAAGGTTTACGGCCATTGTGCAGTACGCCCCAGACGTCGCACAAAATAGCGTTATACGTATCGGCAAGCTCGCTGAAACTCGAGATCAGGCGCGGGTGTGACATTGCATATCCCTTCATGCAAATCTCTTTAGGCACATACATCTGTATACGTCCATATACATCCACATGTGTTGGCGAAAAACTTGGCAAAACTGCCCGTTGGGGGCTGGGTCGTCAACCCTGTTCATGATAGCCTGCCGCCGAATATACAATTACCTAGGGGGAAAATTCATGACACTTTTCGATCTGAGCGGCAAAACGGCTATTGTTACGGGCGCGTCGCGCGGCATTGGTGAGGCGATTGCCCGCCGGATGGCGCAGCACGGCGCCAATGTAGTGATTTCCAGCCGTAAAGCCGATGCTTGCGATGTGGTGACCAATTCGATTAATGAAGAATATCCGGGCAAGGCTATCACCGTCCCCTGCAACATTACTGACAAAGAACAGCTTCAAAACCTTGTCGACCAGACCCGCGCACATTTCGGTCAAATTGATGTGCTGGTGTGTAATGCAGCGCTGAACCCCTATTTCGGCCCGTCAATGGATTGCCCGGACGATGCATTTGACAAAATTATGTCAGCAAACGTCAAATCTAATCACTGGCTGGCAAACATGGTGCTGCCCGAAATGCTCGAGCGCAATGACGGGTCGATCATTATCGTCTCTTCTATCGGTGGCATGAAGGGATCGCCTGTTATCGGCACTTATTGCATTTCGAAAGCGGCTGATTTCCAACTTGTTCGCAATCTGGCTGTTGAGCATGGTAGCAAAAATGTCCGCGCCAATGCGATTGCACCAGGGTTGATCAAAACCTATTTCGCGAAGGCGCTTTGGGACAATCCAGATATTTTGGAACAGTCAACTTCGACAACGCCGCTCAAGCGTATCGGGATACCCGACGAGATTGCCGGTGCTGCGGTGTTTCTGGCGAGCGATGCCGGCGCGTTTATGACGGGCCAACAGCTTGTGATCGATGGCGGGCAGACAATCGCGTAGCACAGCTCAGATATGGTATTAGAAACTAAATTAAATGAAGCTTTATATAATTAACCCATTGATTTATAAAAAAATATCAGTATTGCGACTAATGCGTGCATAGGGCAAGTTTTTAACGCACAAATTGAAGTGCATAACAAATTCAGTGTTCGCCGGTCGTGTTGGGCTAATCCCACCTGCCTGGCTAGGTCGGTCCGCTCGAACATTGATATTTGAAACTGGCGGGCTTTGGTCCGCCAGTTTTTATTGTGCAAGGCTTCTCTCTTGGATTTTCAATCTTTGGATTTTTAATCTTTGGCTCTTTTATCTTTGGCTTTTTTAAGACTTTTTTATCCAATTTACTGGTGCGCTACTTGACACATTTGCCCCGTATCCCTACATCCGTTGAGCAATTGGCACTTTCATCGTGAGAGTGCCAATGCAAGCTTGCCCGTGCAACGGGCTCATTTGATTATGGGAGATCTGACTATGACATTTCGTCCTTTACATGACCGCGTCCTCGTACGTCGCGTAGATGAAGACACCAAGACAGCTGGCGGTATTATCATTCCCGACAGCGCACAAGAAAAACCCTCACAGGGCGTTGTTGTTGCCGTTGGCACAGGCGTTCGCAAGGATGACGGCTCGGTTTCGCCGCTTGACGTGAAGGCAAAAGATAAAATTTTGTTCGGCAAATGGTCGGGCAATGAGGTGATGATTGACGGTGAAGAGCTGTTGATCATGAAAGAAAGCGACATTTTGGGCATTATTGGCTAATTGCCGCCCGCGAAGGAGAAGATCATGGCAAAAGAAGTAATATTTGGGGCAGAAGCCCGCGATAAAATGTTGAAAGGCGTCGACATTCTTGCCGATGCGGTGAAAGTAACGCTTGGGCCAAAAGGCCGTAATGTTGTGCTGGACAAATCGTTCGGCGCGCCGCGTACAACCAAAGACGGTGTATCTGTCGCCAAAGAGATCGAACTAGAAGATAAGTTTGAAAATATGGGCGCGCAGATGGTTCGCGAAGTTGCATCGCGTACAAACGACGAAGCTGGCGACGGCACAACCACTGCCACCGTGCTGACCCAGGCGATTGTCCGTGAGGGTCACAAAGCCGTTGCCGCTGGCATGAACCCGATGGATCTGAAGCGCGGCATTGAAGCCGCCGTGGTAACCGCTCTGGACGATCTCGAAAAGCGTTCCAAGAAAGTGAAGTCAAACGAAGAGATTGCCCAAGTTGGCACGATCTCGGCAAATGGCGATGTTGCAATCGGAACGATGATTGCACAGGCCATGGAAAAGGTCGGCAATGAGGGCGTGATTACGGTTGAAGAAGCCAAAGGTTTGGACAGCGAGCTGGAAGTTGTTGAAGGCATGCAGTTCGATCGTGGTTACCTGTCACCTTACTTCATCACCAATGCAGACAAAATGACGACAGATCTGGAAGATCCGTTGATCCTGCTGCATGAAGCCAAGCTGAGCAATCTTCAGTCAATGGTGCCGATCTTGGAGGCTGTTGTTCAGGCATCACGCCCGCTTTTGATCATTGCCGAAGACATTGAAGGCGAAGCGCTCGCAACGCTGGTGGTTAACAAACTGCGCGGTGGCCTGAAAATTGCCGCGGTCAAAGCCCCAGGCTTTGGTGATCGCCGTAAAGCAATGCTTGAGGATATCGCTATTCTGACGGGTGGTCAGGTTGTTTCCGAAGATCTAGGCATCAAGCTGGAAAATGTCACGCTCGACATGCTGGGCACGGCAAAACGCGTGGCAATTACCAAAGACGAAACAACGATCGTTGACGGTTCTGGCAAGAAAAAAGATATCGAGGGTCGTGTCGGCCAAATCCGCACGCAAATCGACAATACCACATCCGATTACGATCGCGAGAAACTGCAAGAGCGTCTGGCGAAACTAGCGGGCGGCGTGGCCGTTCTGAAAGTTGGTGGTGCTACGGAAGTTGAAGTGAAAGAGCGTAAGGATCGCGTCGATGACGCACTGAACGCAACGCGTGCGGCTGTTGAAAGCGGCATCGTACCGGGCGGGGGCACAGCATTGTTGCTGGCAACACGCGCGGTCGACAAAGTTTCCGACACCAATGCAGATATTCAAGCCGGTATCAAAATTGTCCGCAAAGCACTGGAAGCCCCCTTGCGCCAAATCGTGGAAAATGCTGGCGTAGAAGGCTCCATCGTCGTTGGCAAAGTTCTGGAAAGCAAAGGAAATAAAGGCTTTGACGCCCAGAACGAAGTTTATTGCGACTTAATCGCCGCCGGTATTGTAGATCCGACCAAAGTGGTTTCTACAGCTTTGCGTGATGCGGCATCTGTTGCTGGCTTGCTGATCACGACGGAAGCTATGGTTGCTGATAGGCCAGAGCCGAAAGGCGCTGGCGCCCCTGCAATGCCTGATATGGGCGGCATGTGCGGCATGGGTGGCATGGGAGGTATGGATCCTATGGGCGG
>DKNW01000052.1:29455-44803 GCA_002469805.1 Rhodobiaceae bacterium UBA7378 | reverse complement strand
TCATCATGACCGACGCGGACGTTGACGGCGCACATATTGCAGCCTTGCTCATCACATTTTTCTTCGAACAAATGCCGGAACTTATCCGAAATGCGCATCTTTATCTCGCAGTGCCGCCGCTCTACCGCCTGGCTCAAGGTGCCAAAACGATTTACGCGCGAGACGATGCGCACCGGGAAGAATTGCTGGCATCCGAATTCCGTGCCAATGCCAAAGTAGATGTTAGCCGCTTCAAGGGCCTTGGCGAAATGCTGCCAGCGCAGTTGAAAGAAACCACTATGATTCCAGGACAGCGCACGCTGATGCAGGTCACTATTCCTGAAGACGAAAATGCCGCTACGTCAAAGGCTGTGAAAAATCTGATGGGCAACAAGCCTGAATTGCGCTTTCAATTCATTCAGGAAAATGCTGCCTTTGCCGATGACGCGCTGCTCGATATCTAGGCTTGATATAGGCGTGATTTAGATATGCTGACCAGATGCGCAGATAAACGCCTTGCCGCCATGCGTAAAACCGCCTAAGTTGCTCGCGACTGGAAGCAGGTCAGGCCGTGGTGGCCTGAAATTGGTCGGATCCAGATTATTACTGCCGACCTCGTCCATTGCATAATTTTTATGTGCATTGATTTCGAGTGCATTGATTTCAAGTGCATAAGTTTCAAGTGCATAAATTTGAAGTGCATAGTTTCATGCATCGCACGTGTTTCGGCACCGGCCGAAACCATCAACACGGAAAGCAAATGAGTTCAGATTCACAAACCTCGTTCGAGGGTCTGGGGCTAGCCCCGGAAATTATGGCCGCCATTAATGATGTTGGCTACACCACCCCCACCCCCATTCAAGCACAGGCAATTCCCGCCATCATAGAAGGCCGCGACGTGCTGGGTATCGCCCAAACCGGCACCGGCAAGACGGCCAGTTTCACTTTGCCCATGATCAACCGCCTGATGAAGGGCCGGGCAAAGGCCCGCATGCCGCGCACGCTCATTCTCGAGCCCACGCGCGAACTGGCCGCACAGGTTGCTGAAAACTTTGATCTATATGGCAAGAAAACCCGCTTGACCAAAGCGCTGCTCATTGGCGGTGTATCTTTTGCTGACCAAGAACGCGCAATTGAGCGCGGCGCAGATGTTCTCATCGCGACGCCTGGGCGTTTGCTCGACCATGTTGAGCGGGGCAAAGTTATGCTACGCGGCGTTGAGGTTCTGGTAATTGACGAAGCTGACCGCATGCTCGATATGGGCTTTATTCCCGATATTGAACGCATTGTGAAATTGCTACCTTTCACTCGCCAAACGCTGTTTTTCTCAGCCACCATGCCGCCGGAAATTACCCGCCTTTCCGAGCAGTTTTTGCAAGCCCCCAAACGCATTGAAGTCGCGCCCCCCTCATCGACCAATAAAAACGTGTCGCAGGCCATTATCGAAGTTACGCCCATGCGCAAGCGCGCTGCTTTGCGGGCATTGTTTGACCGCGAAGAAGTTGTCAACGGAATTATTTTCTGCAACCGCAAGCGCGATATCGGTACCTTGCTGGAAAGCCTCCAACGTCACGGCTATCCTGCTGTTTCGCTGCACGGCGATATGGACCAGCATATCCGGTTGAAAATGCTGGAAGAGTTCAAATCAGGGTCAGCGAAATATCTGATCGCCAGCGACGTAGCTGCGCGCGGTCTCGACATTCCTAATGTTTCGCACGTATTTAACTTTGATGTCCCGTCGCATGCCGAAGATTATGTTCACCGAATTGGACGCACCGGACGCGCAGGACGCTCCGGTGCCGCCTATATGCTGGCGACGCGTCAGGACAGTAAATATATCCAAGCGATTGAAGATCTGATCAAACTGGAAGTGCCCCGCGAAGAACTGGATGATTTTGATGCAGTTGGTAGCCCCGAAAAACGGGCCGACAAATCCGGTGGCCGATCTGCAAAAAGCCCGCGGCGACGTAGAGGTGATACAACACCCAACGGTCAAGCTCTAGGCGATGATGCAGGCAGTTCGGGCAATAGCGGCAATGGAGAAGGCCGGCGACGTGGATTGCTTGGACGCGACAGACGCAGATCGCAAAACAAATCTCAAGATAAACCGCAAGAGCAGCGCAGCGAAGCAAAGTCGGCTGTTCGGACAGCGGCAAAACCCGAAAAACCAACCTCTGCAGCGAAAGCCGCTACGCCGAAAACAGCTACAGCAACCAAACCGACCGCCTCTAATAAGGGTCAGTCGGCTGACGCGTTTGGCGGCAACATGCCAGACTTTTTGAAAAAGCAGCTCAAATAGGCGTCAGACAGCCGACTGGAAATAGCTGAGCAAAGTAAAGCAGCAGGCAGGCAATCAGCGCCGTTGATCAAAGCGCCGTCCAACCATAGCGGCGGTAATGTTGGTTTTCTGGATATCGATAGCTCCGCCAGCAATGCCCCACCCCCATGCATCACGCATCCGACGTTCCATCGGGTAGGCTTTTGAATACCCATAGCCGCCCATTAACTGAACGGCTGCGCCAGTAACATCGCGGCAAATTTCATTGGCAAAGCATTTGGCAACCGAACTGTCGATCACGCTTGGTAAACCGTCTTCGGCATTTACCGCGGCGCGATGAATAAGAAGGCGTGCCGCCTCGACCCGCATTTGCATTTCCGCCAGCTTGATTTGAACACCCTGAAAATCAACCAGCGGTTTGCCAAATTGCTCGCGCGCCTGCACATAATCCAACACGTCGTGCAATGCGCCGGAGGCCTGCCCCAGCGCCATGGTTGCATTGCCACACCGCTCTAGATCAAAAGCTTCCATCAATTTGCGAAACCCGCCCGCAGGCACAACAATATTGTCTGCCGACACGGTAACGTCGTCGAGGAAAATATCAGCTGATGGCACCCCGCGAAAACCCATGAGATCTTCCTGCGCACCAAAGCTAAGACCCGGCGTGCCGTTTTCCACGAAAACAGCACCAATACCCTTCGCGCCAGGATCATCAGATAGGCGCGTATAAATCAAATAACCATCCGAATGACCGCCGCCCGAACACCATCTTTTCTGGCCGTTCAAAACAACCTTGCCATCGCCGACAACCCCGCGCGTGCTGAGATCTGTGAGCGCACTGCCAGCTTGCGGTTCGGACATGGACACGGCGAGCACCATGTCGCCTCGGCAAACTTCGGGCACAATTTTCTTCTGCAAATTTTCTGACCCAAAATGCACGATTGCATGCACCGGTCCGACATTAGCTTCAAACAGCGGAAAAGCCGATGCGGACGAGATTTGTGCAAATTCCTCAAGCACCAATAAAGCTTCGAGATTACCAAGCCCTAGTCCACCCAGATGTTCGGGAATATTGACACCCAGAAAACCCATATTCCCAAGCTGGCGCAACACATCGCGCCCGGGCGGATGACCGGTATCCTCGCACTGTGCTGCAATAGTGGGCATCTCAGCACGGGCGAATTTACGCGCCGCCGCCTGCAATTCATGTTGCTGATCGGTAAGTTGAAAATCCATAATGGCCTCCGCTGGCCGGTTATCATAGGCGTGCACGGCAAATTATCAACCATGCGCGCACCGGATTTCGGTTGGCTTGACCTCTAGATTCGTGTCTCGATTTGCATCTTGATTTAAGCCCCGTTTGCCCCCATTGTTTCTGCCTAAATTATTTCAAAGGGAGTACCCCCATGAGCGAAGCATGGATTATCGACGCTTGCCGCACCCCGCGTGGCATTGGCAAACCGGGCAAAGGCGCTTTGTCCGACATTCACCCGCAGCATTTAGGCGCGACAGTGCTCAGAGCACTGACTGAACGCAATAGTTTCGACACAGCCGAAGTTGGCGATATTGTCTGGGGCACCAGCAGCCAACGTGGTGTTCAAAGCGGTGATTTGGGTCGCATGGCCGCGCTTGATGCCGGTTACGATGTGAAATCCAGCGCCATGACACTTGACCGCTTTTGCGGCTCCGGCATTACGACTGTGAACATCGCGGCGGCCAACATCATGTCAGGCATGGAAGATATGTGCGTTGCCGGCGGTACCGAAATGATGTCGCTTTATGGATCCGAAGGCTTTAAGGGCTCGCCATTTCTCGACAATGGCAATACGCGTCTGCGGTCCGAGCATCCTCAACCACACCAAGGTGTCTGCGCAGATGCTATTGCGACACTAGAAGGCATTAACCGCGAGGCGGTTGACGACTTGGCTTATGTCAGCCAGCAGCGTGCAAAGCACGCCATCGATAACGGGCATTTCGATAAGGGTTTGGTGCCAGTTTACCGTGAAGACGGCACACTGGCGTTGGACAAGGAAGAGTTTCCACGTCCCCAGACCACCCGTGACGACCTGCGCAATCTGGACCCATCATTTGCTAAACTCGCTGACTATCCGCTCGACGAAGATGGCACAACATTCCGCAAGCTCGTCAATCAGGCTTATCCGGATCTCGAGATTAACCACGTACACCACGCAGGCAATTCATCTGGCGTAGTCGACGGCGCGGCGGCACTGTTGCTGACATCGGATACATACGCCAAAGCCCACGGCATGAAACCTCGGGCGCGTGTCGTAGCCATGGCAAATATGGGCGACAATCCGACGCTTATGTTAAACGCACCTGTTCCTGCCGCCAAAAAGGTTCTCGACAAGGCCGGCATGAGCGTGTCGGACATTGATCTTTTTGAGGTTAATGAAGCGTTTTCAGTTGTGACCGAAAAGTTCATCCGCGATCTCGACATCGACCGAGATATCGTAAACGTCAATGGCGGTGCAATGGCGCTGGGTCACCCCATTGGGGCAACCGGCGCTATTTTGATCGGTACCATGGTTGATGAACTTGAACGTCAGGACAAGCAGTTCGGTCTGGTTACCATGTGCGCGGCGGGTGGCATGGCACCGGCAATCATTATCGAGCGCGTCTAACCCAAACCCGCATATCGCGCGAGACTATCAAAGCGGCGGCACCCTACTCAGTGTCGCCGTTTTTATTTCGCAAAGCCCTGCAGAACCGCCGCATCGTGGCGCGTTTTCTCCGGCCCGCCGAGCAATTGGCGGTTAAAGCCAATGCGCTTAAACCAGTAATGCAGTCCCATCAAATCTGTAAAGCCCATGCCGCCATGCACTTCTGTAGAGGTGCGGGCAATGAATTTACCAACCTCCGAGATATGCGACTTCACCATGCACGACATAAGCGGCCCCTCTTCGGGTACATTATCTTGCGCATAGGCGGCGTACCACAGCAATGAACGACATGGCTCAAGGCGCGCGGCCATATCCGCACACATATGCTTCACAGCCTGAAACGATCCGATCGGACGGTTAAATTGTTCGCGGTCTTTGGAATAATCAACAGCTTTTTGCAACATCACTTCCGCAGCACCAAAACTATCTGCTGCCAGCAAAACGCGTCCGACATTTATCATTGCGTCTATAGCAGGTTGCGCCGCACCGTCCAGCACATCGCAAGCCACATTATCCAAATCGAGCATGATCACCCTACGGGTCTTGTCGATGGTCGTAAGTGCTGTTTCCTGCACACCGTCTGACGATCGATCAATAATTGCCAATGCATTGCCAGCACCAAGCAAGAAATGCGTCGCAGTTTCCGCACCCATAACAAAGCTTGCACGGCCAGAAACCTTATCGCCTGTTACTGTGAGGCCGGCATCCTCGCGCGCGCCCACCGCCTCTGTCACGCCGACGCCCAAAATCACCTCCCCGCCCGCAATGCGGCCAAGCCAGTTATTGCGCTGGTCGGCATTGGCGCCCGTGTTAAGGCCAGCCACCGCCATACCATAGGCCGGTGTAAATGCTGACGGGGTTACGTAACGCCCAAGCATTTCCTGTATCAACGCGGCTTCCAAGACGCCCATGCCAAGCCCGCCTTGGGCTTCGGGAATAAGAACAAGCGGCACACCAAGTTCCATGAGGCCCGCATGCAATTTACCGGCCAGCGTCGTATCGCCATTAGCGAAGCCGCGCACGTGATCAAGTTCGGATTCAGTGTCCAGAAACCGGCGCACAGTGTCCTGCAACATCACTTGGTCTTCAGATAATCCGAAATACATGAGCCGGCCCTACTTCTTGGTTACTTTCGGCTCACGCGGCATATCCAGCCCGCGTTCGCTGATAATATTTTTCTGAATTTGCGCCGACCCGCCGCCGATGATCAGCCCAAGGTCGAACATATAGGCGGTTTGCCACATCCCCTTATCGCGGATAAACGGGCTGTCCTCAAACAAGATGCCATACTCGCCCATCACGTCGATCGCCAGTTCAGCAAGCCGGTGGTTCAATTCGCACCCTTGCAGTTTGACAATCATGCCTGCCATACCAGACGATTTTTTCTCATGCGCATTGGTTGTCAGCCGCATGCCGTTAAATTTCATAGCGAACACTTCCGCCTGCAGCGCAATCAAGCGATCGCGATAAACTGCATTATCCATCAGCGGCGCTCCGTCGATGGTTTCCTTTTGCATAATCTCGGCAATCGAGTTTAACCGCGACAAGGCAGCATCAGGGTCGCCCAGCATGCCGCGCTCATGGGTCAAGGTTGCGTTGGCGACCATCCAGCCTTCACCGCGCTTGCCAACAATCTGGTCGGCCGGCACGCGCACATCGGTAAAGAACACCTCGTTAAACTCGGCATGCCCGGTCATTGTCATAAGCGGACGCACCTCGATACCTGGCGTGTCCATCGAAAACAGCAAATAGCTAATGCCCTGATGTTTCGGCGCGTCCGGCTCCGTGCGCACCAGACAAAAAATCATATCGGCTTGTGCCGCCGTGCTTGTCCATATCTTCTGGCCGTTAATCACAAAATGATCGCCTTCTAAAACCGCAGAGGTACGCAGCGATGCAAGGTCAGAACCCGCGCCAGGCTCTGAATAGCCCTGACACCACACCATATCACCACGCAAAGTCGGCGCGATATACTTCTCTTTTTGATCATCGGTTCCCATCTCTAACAAAGTCGGCACGAGCATGTTGATACCCTGCCCGGCAATGCCGCCCGGCATTTTCGCGCGGGAGAACTCTTCCGCAATTATCCGGCTTTTTAACGCATCCGGGGTCGCACCATAGCCGCCATATTGCGTGGGCAATGTGCGCGCGGCGTAGCCGTTTTCAAGCAAAATTTTCTGCCAAGCTTTGCGCTTTTCGCTACGCACGCCCCGGTCGGACAAGCTTGGTGCTTGATCACGATGCGCATCAAGAAAACTTTTTACTTCGCTACGAAACGCCTGATATTCAAGCGTGAGATTAAGATCCATGGTCTCCTCCAGATCTGGCTGGATGAAATATTACGTTCGTGTGCGAAAGTCTACTTAACTGTGCCATATGGAGCAATGCTTCAAAACAAACTAGAGACTGACCATTTGGCGCGGGTGTTGTATGATGGCGTGAGAGGGAAAAGATGAATCAAACGTTGATAGGGCGCTATATTGGCCTTCGGCTCCTGCGGACACATCTCGTCGTCACATTTGTGTTTACGCTGGTTATTTGGATGGTACAGACGCTCAACCTGATCGACAGTATTGGTGGTAAGGGAACCACCATTCTGAGCTTTTTGGGCATTAGCCTGCTCGGAATTCCAAGTCTGCTGACCTATATTCTGGCGCCGTCCCTGCTCATCGCAGTTTTGACGCAAATGATTAGGCTGCTGCAAGATCGCGAATATTTTGCTCTTAGTGCTGCTGGTTTCAGCCCAAGCAAGCTGTTACGGCCGATCCTGCTTATCAGCGGATCATTGGTCATTATTCAGCTGTTGCTGGCGTTCTACATTGCACCGAAAGCGACCCATTTTCTAAGACAACAAAAAAATGACGTGAGTGAAAATTTCGTCACTGACACTTTCGCGCCTGGCAGCTTTCAGGATATCGCGCCGGGCATTACGGCTTTTGCCCGCTCGATATCAGAGTCCGGCGAGTTACAGCAGGTTCTCATTCACGACTATTCCGATACGACAAATCCGATTACCTATACAGCCCGCGAAGGCCGCATCACACGCAACGGCAACAAAACTTATTTTCTGATGTCGGACGGACATATTCATGACGACAAACCCCAACGAAGCGGACGCGGGCAATTGGTGTTTGCAGAGTATATTCTGCCTTTGAACAAAGCTGCCCAGGAAACACACACCACAGTGCATTTGCGGCCGCGCGACACAACCATATTCCAAGTGCTCAACCCACCGCCTGCGGCTTTGTTGCAGGAAGATTTTCTGCTCCGCATGCACGCCAGTGCCCTCGAAAGGCTGGCGAACGTATCGACACTTCTGGTCTATGCGTTTTTGGGCTTCGTCATTGCCACGACTGCCGGCATGCAACGCACGGGCTATGGGCGACAAGTTATGGTCGCCACCAGCCTTGCCATTATTTACCAGATCGGCATATTCGCAATCTCAGGCCAAGTCGCGCGCGCCAATCTTTCAGTCGCGGCGCTCGGCATCTGGTTCGTAATGTTTTTCGGTGGCTGCATCTGGATTATTTTTTCACCGCGCACCGACATCATGGTTTGGTTTCAAGGGAAGCAATCGTCATGACCGCACCGATCAAACTCAGCATGTACTTAATCCAGCGCTTTACGCTATGGATGCTGGTGACCGGTGCCGCGTTTTCTTTGCTGATATTTCTTGGCGATTTTCTCGACATGCTGAAACTGGCCAGCAAGTTCAACCAAGGTAGCTTGCAGGCTGCATATTTCACCTTGCTGCGATTTCCATTTCTGCTAATTGATCTCATGCCCTTTGTTACTTTGTTCGCTACGGTACTTTGCCTGCTTAGCCTAAGCGAAAGCCGCGAACTGGTAGTCATTCGCGCCGCGGGCGTTTCGGTATGGCAATTCATCTTACCGCTTTTGGCTTTCACGCTGTTGCTCGGCTGTGTGGTACTAGCGTTTTTAGATCCCATTGGCACCAGCAGTTACAAAAAATTCCGTCAGATTGAAAACCAGCTAAGGCCAAACATGCCAGCGCTTGATATCAGCCAGAGTGGGCTATGGCTGCGCGAGACCGGGCCAGCGGGCGATCGCATACTTCACGCAACGCGTGTTGTTGACGAGACCCGATTATTACTTGAGCAGACGAATTACATGATTTACGACCCACTCGGAAATCTGGACAGACGCGTCAGTGCGCAAATTGCACGGCTGGAAAACCAGCAATGGATATTTGAAAACGCTAAAGTGCATAAAGTGACCGGCGATGTTACAACACACGAACTTCTTCAGCTAAGCACCGCCTCGCAAATCACCAACCTGCAGGAACATTTTCGCCACCCGAATACGCTGTCTGTGTGGTCTTTGCCGCAGTATATTTCTGCCGCTGGCGTTGCGGGCATCGACATAAAAAGCCATCTGGTGCGGCTCTACTCAATGCTTGCCCTGCCTTTCATGCTGACAGCCATGGTGCTGGTAGCGGCGAGTTTTTCAGTCCCAACGGGCCGCATATTATCCACGGGCCGAACGATTGGCTTTGCCATTTTGTTCGGGTTTTTGTTGTTCATCTTTGGAAAATTCGTCGCAAAACTAAGCGAGTTAAGCATTTTACCAATTTTTCTCGCAAGCCTCGCTCCCCCCTTAATTGCCACATTACTGGCGTTAACGCTGCTGCTTGAGGCCGAAGATGGTTAGCACTTGCTCGTGGGCGGCACCTCTTGAGGTTTGCCGGAAAT
The DNA here is from genome assembly GCA_002469805.1 of Rhodobiaceae bacterium UBA7378. Lineage (GTDB taxonomy): Bacteria > Pseudomonadota > Alphaproteobacteria > RS24 > RS24 > UBA7378. Next base: position 35,153 of record DKNW01000052.1, on the reverse strand, counting down.
TGAGGCACATTCCCGCTGTTAATGGCAAGGTTGCTATGCTCTGGGCGGTGAAAGAGCGCGCTGTGGGAGGCATTATAAATGGCTGAAATATCAATGGGTCCGGGCCTGCCCACCCATTCAGAGGCAGACTGGCTGTCGGCAGTCGACAAAGTTTTGCGCGGCAAATCTTTCGATAACCTAATCACCTCAGATATTGACGGCATAACCCGCCACCCGCTTTACACAGACGCATCGCACGCCACAAACGACGCAACCAGCGGCTTGCCCGGAATTGCCCCGTTCATACGTGGCGCGCAAGCCCTATCTAATAAACATCTACCATGGCATATCGCTCAGCGCGTCGTCGTCGGACGCGGCGCGGCTGATAATGACCATATTCTAACGGATCTAGCAGGCGGAGTTAGCGCGCTTTTGCTGGATTGCACTGAAACCAACACGATTGATGCCAGCGCGCTGGATGATTTGCTGGATGGGGTCATGCTGGATATCGCGCCTATTGCCCTCATACCAGGCTCAAATGAAACCCGCGCGATCGACGCTTTTCTGGACGTACTTAAACGCCGGTATCCGCAAACAAACGACATAAAAGCCTATTTGAACCACGATCCGTTTGCCACGGCGTTGGCGAGCCAAGCACCGGTTGAAACAGGTTTTATCGCCCCGCTTTGTATCCATGCCAACGCCTACCCCAATGTCGGGTTAATGACAGCATCGGGTGCAGCCTTTCATAATCAAGGGGCCGCGCCGAGCGACGAGTTAGGATACATGCTTGCAGCGTTGGCCGAAAATTTGCGTTTACTGGAACGCGCTGGTCTTGCACCTCCAGACGCCCTGCCGCGCATACCCCTAACACTCAGCATCGATACGGATTTCTTCGGCACGATCGCCAAAATCCGCAGCGCCCGCAACCTATTTCATATACTGGCAAAACATGTCGGCGGGGCAAAAATAGCGCCGGTCATTCACTGCGAAACGAGCCAACGTGCCTATTCGCGGCTTGACCCTTGGGTCAATATTCTGAGGGCGACGGTTTCCGCACTCGCAGGCGGCGTTGCCGGTGCCGATATGATTTGCGTGTCGCCATGCTCGGCAACAAGCGAAAGCGACAACACATTGACCCGTCGCATTGCCCGCAACACCCAGATTATTTTGCAAGAAGAAAGTCACATCGCACATGTTTCAGATGCCGCGGGTGGCAGCTGGTATGTCGAGACGCTGACGCAAGAATTGAGCGACAAAGCATGGTCTTTGTTTCAGGAAATCGAAGCTGCTGGCGGCCTGATTGAGCATATGAATAGCGGTGCAGTGCATGCGCAACTGGATGCGCGGTGCCGTACATATGAAAACCAGGTCGATACGCGTACCCTGCCGCTGGTTGGGGTAAGCGAATATCCCAATCTCGATGAAGCGCCATTGGCGGCCCCTGATGTCGCGCAAAACGGATATCGCTATGCCGAGAAATTTGAAGCGTTACGAGACCGCGCCGAGCGGGTGAAACCGAGGGTTTATCTCGCGTGTCTCGGCGACGCGGCCGCCTTCACGCCGCGAGCCAATTTTGCCGCCAACATATACGCGACCGGCGGCGTGCATGCGATTTCCGGCTCCGGCGGTTTCGACATTGACGATATCGTCCGCGCATTTGCTGATAGCGGCGCCAAAATTGCCGTTATCTGCGGCGTTGATGATGATTATGACGCGCACGCAACCCAACTTAGCGAGGCGCTACGGGCGGCAGGTTGTGTGCATATCGCGCTGGCGGGACAGCCACGAGACATCGCTTCCATCGATGATTATTGCTATGCCGGTGGCCCGGCTTTCGCATTTGTCCAGCATGTGCTGGTTAAATTGGGCTTGGAGATTGATGCATGAGCCGCATACCAAATTTCGCAAATATTGCCCTCGAAACCGAACCGGCGACAAACCTTGCCGACGAATTCAAGAACTGGCAAACCGCAGCACTTGATTTGCAAACCGGCGCAGACGGGGCCATGACACGGCAGACACCCGAAGGCATTGACATCAAGCCGCTCTACACCGAACAGGACCGGCGTGGCCTGCCCTATCTCGACAGCTACCCCGGCCTAGCGCCGTTCACGCGCGGGCCTTACGCGACCATGTATGTCAACAAGCCGTGGACCATTCGCCAATATGCTGGCTTCTCGACGGCTGAAGAATCCAATGCGTTTTATCGGCGCAATCTGAAGGCCGGGCAAAAAGGGCTATCGGTAGCTTTTGATCTAGCGACACATCGTGGCTATGACAGCGACCACCCGCGTGTATTTGGTGACGTGGGGATGGCAGGCGTCGCGATCGACAGCATTTTGGATATGCGCACGCTGTTTGCAGGGATTCCGTTGGATACGATGAGCGTGTCGATGACAATGAACGGTGCCGTATTACCCGTTATGGCGCTTTATGTGGTTGCCGCCGAAGAACAGGGCGTCGGTCCCGAAAAACTTGCTGGCACAATCCAGAACGACATCCTCAAAGAATTCATGGTGCGTAACACCTATATCTACCCACCGCAGCCATCCATGCGCATCATCTCGGATATTTTTGCCTACACCTCGCAGCACATGCCTAAGTTTAATTCGATTTCAATTTCCGGCTATCACATGCAGGAAGCTGGCGCGACAGCTGACCTCGAACTGGCATACACGCTGGCGGACGGTGTTGAATACGCGCGCGCAGGCATGGCGGCGGGGCTTGAGATCGATGCATTCGCTCCGCGGTTGTCCTTTTTCTGGGCTATCGGCATGGATTTCTTCATGGAGATCGCAAAAATGCGTGCGGCTCGACTGCTATGGGCGCAGCTTATGCAGGGTTTGGGTGCCGAAAGCACGAAATCCCTGGCCCTGCGCACGCATTGCCAAACGTCCGGCTGGAGCCTGACCGCGCAGGATATTTATAATAACACCGTGCGGACCTGCATTGAGGCAATGGCCTCGACGCAAGGCCACACGCAATCGCTTCATACAAACAGCTTTGACGAAGCGCTGGCCCTGCCGACCGATTTTTCGGCGCGCATTGCCCGCAACACGCAATTGCTGTTGCAAATGGAAAGCAAGACCACAAACGTCATCGACCCGTGGGGAGGCAGTTATTTCGTCGAAAGACTGACGCATGACCTCGCGGCGCGTGCCCTGGCGCATATCAACGAGGTTGAAGACCTTGGCGGCATGGCAAAAGCCATAGAACAGGGCTTGCCGAAAATGCGCATCGAGGAAGCAGCCGCGCGTGCCCAGGCACGCATCGATAGCGGTCGGCAGACCGTGGTCGGTGTCAACAAATTCAGGCTGGAAGGCGAACCACCTGTCGATGTGCTGAAAGTTGATAATTCAGCCGTGCGCACTGCGCAAATCGACAGGCTGAAAAGCCTGCGGGAAAGTCGCAACGAGGCCGAGACGCAAGCCGCGCTATCCGCACTCACAAACGCCGCCGGTTCAGATAAGGGCGGCAATCTGATGGCTTTGGCCGTAGATGCGGCACGCGCGAAGGCCACAGTTGGTGAAATATCATCGGCCCTTGAAAAGGTATACAGCCGGCACGAGGCCAAGCCACAGGTGATTTCGGATGTTTACAGTGCCAATTTCGGTAAATCCGATCCGGCGATAATTAAAGTTACCGACATGATTGAGCGCTTTGTCGCCCGCGAAGGCCGCGCGCCCTCAATATACATTGCCAAGATGGGCCAGGACGGGCACGACCGCGGACAGAAGGTCGTCGCCACGGCCTTTGCCGACCTCGGATTTGATGTAAAAACCGGCCCGCTTTTCCAGACCCCCGAAGAAGCGGCGCAGGATGCGATTGCCTCAGGCGCGCATATTATAGGCGTGAGTTCGCTGGCCGCTGGACACCTGACCCTCGTTCCCGAATTACGTGCAGCCCTCACCGCGCAGGAAAGAGACGACATGATGGTCATTGTTGGCGGGGTTATTCCGGCGCAAGATTTCGATGCTTTGCGCGACGCAGGTGCCAAAGCGATTTTTCCGCCCGGCACGGTTATTCCCGACGCAGCGGCTGAGTTAATTACTGAGCTCACCGCACATCTGGGCCACAATGAAGCAGCTTGATTAACCTATTCGTGGAGACGGATGAGACCTTCCTGCGACATGGAGCATACAAGCGTGCCATCGCGGGTAAACACATGGCCAAAATTCAGACCGCGTCCGCCTGACGATGCCGGCGAGTTTTGCGTATACAACATCCAGTCATCGGCCCGAAAAGGTCGGTGAAACCACATGGCGTGGTCAAGGCTGGCAATCTGGGCTTTCGGGTTCAGATAATTCACACCGTGGGGTCGCAAGCATGTGTCCAGCAAGGTCATGTCGGACATATAAGCCAGAACGCATTGGTGAATACCAAGCTCTTCCGGCATACCCACTTCGCTGGCCTTGAACCAGACTTGCTGAACCGGCTCAGTGACTTCCGGCTTGAGCAAATTGATCGGCTGCACATGGCGAATCTCAACCGGTCGTTTGCGGGTGAACATGTCACGAAATTCTTCGGGCAATTCCGCTGCCAGCGCAATACGCCGTTCCCGTTCCGGTTGCAGATCTTCTGGCGGTGGCACATCGGGCATCTCGACCTGATGCGCCAGCCCTTTTTCTTCTGGCTGAAAACTCGCCGCCAGGTTGAAAATCTGTTTGCCGTGCTGAATAGCCGTGACCCGCCGGCTTTTAAAACTTTTGCCGTCGCGGGCGCGGTCAACCTCGTACACGATAGGTATTGACGGATCGCCCGGCCGCAAGAAATACGCATGTAGTGAATGACACACCACATCTTCGACCGTACGCGAAGCAGCGACGAGCGCCTGCCCGATCACCTGCCCCCCAAAGACCCGCTGCCAGCTATCATCAGGGCTATGGCCCCGAAACAGGTTTACCTCAACCTGCTCTAGATCAAGCAGGTCGATTAACTGTTGAAGTTTTTGTGCCATTGTTTTACTTAGCGCGTTGATTAAAAAGTATTTTTCTCGCTTTTTCTGCGTCTTTTGTTTTGTCACCAAGGGTACCTCGACGCAAATCAAGCCCCAGCGCAAAGCCCCGTTTCACAGCTGGGCGATCCCCCATACGTTCAAACCATTTTTTCAAATGCGGGAAGTCTTCGAGCTTCTGACCCTGATTTTTATACGGCACAACCCAACCCCAGATCGCCATATCCGCGATCGAATACCGTCCGGCGACGAAATCTTGCGTGCGGAGCTGTTTGTTCAGCACACCGTATAAACGGTTCACTTCATTAGTGTAGCGCTTGACTGCATAGGGTATTTTTGTTTGCGCGTATTGACGGAAATGATGCGCCTGCCCAGCCATCGGCCCAAGGCCACCCATTTGCCAGAACAACCATTGATCCACTTCAGCGCGTGCGCGCTCATTGCTCGGATAAAACTTGCCTGTCTTGCGCCCGAGATACTGCAAAATAGCCCCAGACTCAAAAAGCGAAATGGGCTTATTACCAGGACCCGACGGATCGACGATGGCGGGCATGCGATTATTTGGCGCAATTTTCAAAAACCCGCGCTTGAACTGATCGCCCATGCCTATGTTCACCGGCTTCAGCGTATACGGCAGACCGCACTCCTCCAGCATAATGGAGACCTTCCAGCCATTTGGCGTGGGCCAATAATATAATTCAATTGGCTTTTGTTTTTTCTTCGGCGCTTTGGTCGGTGCTTTGATCAGCGCTTTGGTCGGCG
>DKNW01000052.1:3965-29123 GCA_002469805.1 Rhodobiaceae bacterium UBA7378 | reverse complement strand
TTTGGTCGGCGTTGCGGAAGGTGTCGGTTTTTTATCAGCCATTATTTTATCCCTATTTTATCCATGGTGCGTGCCGGCGGACGGCAAGTAAATATACGACGCGTTTACGAAACATACTCCTACTCTAACAAGTCTGGCGGCGCATCCAAGAGATTTTAAGGCTTTCGGGGTTTTTTACGTGTTCTGGCTTTGCTGCGGAAGGCGGCATCAACGGAGGCATTCAGCCAATCAAGAAGCGCATCGGGGTCGTCAAGCAATTCTTCGGGAAGCTCCCAAAACGACAGGGCTACCGATTTCCCTGCATTTTTACCCGTCTTTGGCTTAAACAGAAAAGGGTTTGTATCGGCTGCCTCGAACATGCCCCGGTTGACATCGTCGGCTTTTAAATAAAGCGTTTCATTGGAAATCAGCGCGAACATGACATCGCGATAGTAAACGCCGGCACCACCAAACATGTGTCTAATTTGAACTGTGCCGAGTGGCTCAAACAATTCGGCAACGAAAGATTTATATTCGTCGCTAACAGACAATCAACGCGCATCCGCCGGCACAATGGTAACGCTCTCGCCACACCCACATGCATCTGTCTGATTGGGATTGTTAAAAATAAAGCCGGAGGACATCACGCCCTCTTCATAATCCATCTGTGTGCCTAACAAAAACAACACTGCCTTTGGCTCGATCAAAATCATCACGCCCTTATCTTCAACAACTTCGTCGAGCGGGTCGCGCATGTCGGCATAATCCATTGTGTATTCCATGCCGGCGCAGCCGCCATTCTTAACCCCAAGCCGCACACCAATCTTAGGCGTTTCGGCACGTGCCATAATATCCTTAATCCGGTCCGCGGCGCGGTCGGTCAGGCTAATCGCTTTTGGAATTTCATATTTTTGTGTCATTTTTCTTCCAAAGTTAAAACATATTCAGCGCCACACGCGCCTCATCCGACATACGGCTTGGATCCCACGGCGGTTCGAAAACCATATTTACCACGACATCACCAACGCCGTCCACTGATCGAACAGCATCTTCAACCCAGCGGGGCATGTGCTCGGCAACCGGACAGCCGGGAGCTGTTAGCGTCATATCGACAGTGACATCGCGCGCGTCGCTGACATCAACACGGTAAATCAAGCCAAGCTCGTAAACATCAACTGGAATTTCTGGATCGTAGACGCTTTTGAGTGCCCCGATAAGATCATCCGTAAGCGCCGCCATTTCAGGCGTCAACTCACCAGCCTCATCAGCTTCGTCCGGCCGTTCCAACGGTTTTTCCTGCGAAGACAGCTCATGCCCAGCGGCCGATGTATCAATCACCGGCATTCCGTCTGTTTTTGGTTCTGTATCTTCCAAAATAAACCTATCCGAAAAACGCGATCGCATTGTTAAGTGCTGCGCCCAATGCCTCAACCTCTTCATGCGTGTTGTAGATGGCAAAGGATGCCCGCGCTGTCGCTGGCACGTCAAATCTTTTCATCAGCGGTTGGGCGCAATGATGACCGGCACGCACGGCAACACCGGCGCGATCCATAACCATTGCTAGATCATGCGGATGAATACCATCGACGATGAAGGACACAATCGCACCCTTATCCGGCGTGGTCCCGAATATCTGCACCCGATTGATGCCGCCAACCACATCCATCGCATGGTCGGCCAATGCCCTTTCATGCGCGGTAATATTATCCCAGCCGATCGCCGTCATGTAATCCAGCGCCGCACCAAGACCAATGGCCTCGACAATCGGTGGCGTGCCCGCTTCAAAACGATGGGGTGGGTCGGCATAGGTCACATCATCGAGTGTCACATCGCGGATCATCTCACCGCCGCCGCGGTAAGGGCGCATAGTCTCCAGCAATTGAGCCTTGGCATACATGACGCCAATGCCGCCCGGCCCGTAAACCTTGTGACCCGAAAATACGTAAAAATCGACATCAAGGTTTTGAACATCCGTCGCCATATGCACGGCCCCCTGACACCCGTCTAACAGCACCGGCACATTGGCGGCATGAGCCAGCTCGATAATTCGCTTGGCATCTGTCACGGTTCCGAGCGCATTTGACATCTGGGTTAATGAGACAAATTTTGTACGCGGCCCCAACAGCTCGGCATAGGCTTCCATATCAAGTGCGCCGTCATCAGATACTGGCACCCACTTCAACACCGCACCGCATTGCTCTCGTAAAAAATGCCACGGCACGATATTTGAGTGGTGCTCCATCTCGGACAAAATGATCTCATCACCCGGTGTTATGCGCGGCGCAAGATAGCTGTGTGCAACCAGATTAATGGCATCCGTCGCACCACCAGTAAAAATAATTTCCTTGTCACTGGCGGCATTGAGAAAGCTTTGAACGGTTCGGCGAGCGGCTTCAAATGCCTCAGTCGATGCATTAGATAAATAATGCAAACCTCTGTGAACGTTAGAATATTGTTCATCGAAAACACGCTGCATGCGCCCTGTTACATGCACTGGCTTTTGTGCCGACGCCGCATTGTCCAGATAGACTAACGGCTTGCCATGCACCTGACGCGAAAGAATTGGGAAATCCGCACGCAGCTTGTGCGGGTCAAAATCTGTGGTCTGTATTTTGGCTTCAGACATCGGTTAGCTCCAATTCATCTACGGGTGCGCCCGGCACATGCGTACCGAGATGACGGCGAACCAGCGCACGCAAATTTTGGTTTTTGATATGCGCAAGCGGTGCGGCGAGAAATCCGGAGATCAGCAAGTGACGCGCACTCGCTTCGTCAATCCCGCGACTGCGCAGAAAGAACAGCGCATCGGCATCCAGTTCACCCAGCGCCGCGCCATGTGCGCAGGCAACATCGTCAGCGTAAATCTCAAGCTCCGGCTTGGCCGACATTTGCGCCCGCTCGGATAACATCATAGCGCGTGATTGTTGCTGGGCATCGACATGCTGGGCATCACGGTCAACGACAACCTTACCCTGAAACACGCCCTGAGATGCATCATCCAAAACTGCATGCAATGTTGTCAGGCTGTTTGTGTTCGCCGTCTCGTGCAAAGCCTGTGAAGTCATATCAATATGCATAGAACCATGCCCGAACATCGCACCATGCACATCAGCTTCAGCCGCTTCGCCCTGCAACCGAACTCGTGTCTCGTGGCGCGCCAACCGCCCACCCAAGACAAAAGTAACCGCGCAAAAGCTAGCACCTTCGGCCAGGTTTACCCGGGTAAGGCCGATATGATCACCCGCTGTTTGCAGACGTATCAGCGATACATGCGCACCCGCGGCAACATCAATATCCATCACCGCATTTGTATAACCGCCCGCTTGTGCGTTCTCGATGAGGGTCAACGCCCCCTCGGTTACGTGAACATTGTGGCGTATATGGGCCGACGCATCGCCGCGCATCAATAACTCCACCGGTTGTGCAGGGGTACCTATAACGCGCATAACGACGCCATCTTGCGCTAGCGCAAAGTTGAACGCGGTCATCGCATCCGTGCTTGAACCCGTCTCGGCATCAGACACTAAATCCGGCATATAAGCGCCGCTTGCCACGGCCTGCTCATAACTTTGCAGATGCACAGCCGCTGGCAGTTCGGTGAGATCGGATGCCAGCACGCCATCGGTGAATTCCAGCGTCAACGGATCCAGCGACGATGCATCGAAACCGGTCGCGTCATGCGTGCCTGTCGCAGCATTTTTCAGCAGACGCGACAAATCAGTGTAGTGCCAGTTTTCATGACGCCGCGTCGGCACACCGGCTTGCTCCGCATAGGCCAGCGCCTCGGCGCGATACCCTGACATTTCGGCATCTCCCGGCAACCGGTCACGCAAAGCATCGAAATGCGCGGTGGCGTCAAGCATGGGGCACCCCTTCTGACGTCGCGTGTGCATCACCTTGCAGGTCTGCACCGGCGTCGAGATACGCGCCATAGCCCGAACCTTCCAGTTCAAGGGCCAGTTCAGGCCCACCCGAGCGCACAATGCGTCCCTGCACCATTACATGCACAAAATCCGGTTTGATAAAATCGAGCAAGCGCTGGTAGTGCGTAATGACCAGCATACCACGATCCTCACCGCGCAACGCGTTAACGCCATCAGCAACGGTTTGCAGCGCGTCAATATCCAGACCGCTATCGGTTTCATCCAATATTGCCAGACGCGGCTCAAGAACCGCCATCTGCAACACTTCATTCCGCTTTTTCTCGCCCCCCGAAAACCCGACATTCAAGGGCCGTTTGAGCATGTCGTCATCCATGCCCATTGCGCGGGCTTTTTCGCGCACCATGCGCAGAAAACCGGCAGCGTCCATCTCCGCTTCGCCGCGGCCTCGTCGCACAGCATTCAAGCTTGTGCGCAGAAACGTCATATTTGTTACGCCCGGAATTTCCAGCGGATATTGAAACGCCAAAAACAACCCGGCAATGGCGCGATCTTCCGGCGTCATATCGAGCAATGCTTGGCCGTCAAACTGCACAGCACCATTTTGCGTTTCATACCCATCACGACCAGCCAATACATATGACAGCGTTGATTTGCCCGACCCGTTCGGGCCCATAATTGCGTGCACCTCGCCAGCATTAATCGTCAGATTGAACCCGTTCAAAATCTGTTTGTCTTCGACACCGGCGTGTAGATCGTTAATTTCCAGCAAAGCCATTACCCGACGCTTCCTTCCAGCGAGATGCCAACGAGTTTTTGCGCTTCAACAGCAAACTCCATCGGCAAGTTCTGCAACACATCGCGGCAAAAGCCGTTCACTATTAGCGCCACAGCCTCTTCCGGATCGAGCCCGCGCTGGCGGCAATAAAACATCTGATCATCACTGATTTTGGAGGTCGTCGCCTCGTGCTCCAGCACTGCGCTGATATTTCTAGCTTCAATATAAGGCACGGTGTGCGCCGCGCATTTATCGCCGATCAAAAGACTATCGCATTGCGTGAAATTGCGTGCATTGGCTGCCTTGGGGTGCACGTTCACCTGACCCCGATAGGCATTGGAGGACCGCCCCGCCGAAATGCCTTTGGAGATGATCTTACTGGAGGTATTACGACCTAGATGTAACATTTTGGTGCCGCTATCGACCTGCTGCAAATTATTCGAGATGGCAATCGAGTAAAACTCGCCGACAGTATCGTCGCCCCGCAAAATGCATGACGGATACTTCCACGTCACAGCCGAACCAGTCTCAACTTGCGTCCAACTAATCCGCGCGCGCGCCTCGCGGCAATCGCCGCGCTTAGTTACGAAATTATAGATACCGCCAATGCCATCGGCATCGCCCGGATACCAGTTTTGCACGGTGGAATATTTAATCTCTGCATCTTCCAGCGCAACAAGCTCAACGACAGCAGCATGCAACTGGTTTTCATCGCGCATTGGCGCTGTGCAGCCTTCAAGGTAGCTGACATAGCTATCCCGGTCGGCAATAACAAGCGTACGCTCGAACTGGCCGGTATTGGCCTCGTTAATCCGAAAATAGGTCGACAATTCCATCGGGCAGCGCACGCCGGGTGGGATGTAGACAAATGACCCATCAGAAAACACTGCCGAGTTTAACGCGGCAAAATAATTATCCGATTGCGGTACCACCGACCCCAGATATTTGCGTACCAATTCGGGGTGTTCTTTCACCGCTTCGGAAAAGGAACAAAATATAACGCCGACTTTTGCTAATTCGTCACGAAATGTCGTGCCAACCGAAACACTGTCAAACACTGCATCGACCGCAACTTTTCTGACACCCGCTAGAACTTCCTGCTCCTGCAATGGAATGCCCAGCTTTTCGTAAGTCCGCAATAATTCGGGGTCGACTTCATCAAGGCTTTTCGGGCCGTCTTCCATGCTTTTCGGTGCCGCGTAGTAGCACAAATCCTGATAGTCAATTTTGGGGTAATCAACATGCGCCCAGTCTGGCTCCTGCATGGTTTTCCAGCGCTCAAAGGCGTCGAGCCGCCAGTCGAGCAACCATTGTGGTTCCTCCTTTTTGGCGGAAATAAAGCGGATGATGTCGGTGTTAAGACCATTGGGTGCCTTATCCGCATCAATTTCGGTGGTGAAACCATATTTATAGTTTTCACCGCCAAAATTGGCGACCTGTTCAACCGTATCGCGGTCAATCCCTGCTTTTGCTTCACTCATCTTGGCAATCTGCCTTTTCTATTGTGCTGCCGGACGTTCCAGCCTTGCGGCCAGCGTGGTCCACGTTTCAACAAGTCTGTCGCATGCCTGCACCTGCGTATCACGACCCAGACTGACCCGGATAGCTCCACTACTTAAATCGTGCTCGACCCCCATTGCATCAAGCACATGGCTGCGCGACACCTTGCCGCTGGAGCACGCGGCGCCGGCACTCACCGAAATACCAGCAAGGTCCAGTGCCATAACCACCGTTTCGCTATGCAGGCCCGCAAGTCCAAAACAGCTCGTGTTCGGTAGGCGTGGAGCGTCGGCACTGAAAATATGAATATCAGCGACACGCGCTCGCAATGCCGCTTCCATCTCATCGCGTAAAACGGCGATGCGGTCACTTTCATCGTCATCATGGACACTTAGTCCAGCAGCAACGCCGAAGCCAACAATGCCCGCCACGTTTTCAGAGCCACCTCGCCGGCCAAGTTCTTGCCCGCCGCCATTAATGGCTGGCGGCACCACCAAGCCCGGCCGCACAGCCAGCGCGCCAGTGCCCATGGGGGCCCCAATTTTATGTCCTGAAACGGCAAGGGCATCGCAGCCCAGCACGGCTAGGTTTAGCGGTATTTTGCCAGCCGCCTGAACAGCATCGCAAAACAGCAGGCTGCCATGCGCCTTCACACGCGCCGCAATATCGGCAATCGGTTGCACTACGCCGGTCTCATTATTGGCGAGCATGATGCAAACGAGCGCTGGCGCCGGCTGAGCGAGTGCTTCATCCAAGCCCATGAGGTCAACAACACCGCGCGCATCGACCGGTAAGCGCGTAACCTCTAGTCCGCTAGCCAGGGCAGCTTGCCCAACTGCGGCGTGTTCAACCGCGCTGATGAGAACCCGCGTTACATTTCCCGCAGGCGCAGCACGCAGTCTCATCGCCAAATTGCATGCTTCCGTACCGCCAGAGGTAAACACGACGCCCTCCGGCACTGCGCCACAAAAGCTGGCGATCGCGGCCCGCGCGTTTTCCACGGCGGCGCGCGCCTTGCGGCCATCCTCGTGCACGGCCGAAGGATTACCTAAGTCAAGAGCACGAACAACGCTGTCTCGCACTTCCGGGCGCACCGGCGCTGTCGCATTATAATCGAGATAAAAGCGCGTCATGGCCTCTCTCCCGTTGGTTGAAATTGGTCTTGAAAATGCTCATCGCGCTCAGGCACGTGAGGCGGTGGCGGGTTGCGCGAAATAACGTCATCAAGGGTAACGGCATCCAGATAACCGTATATATGGCGTCCCAGCCCCGCCCATAAATCATGGGTCAGACATCGGGAATTTTGCGACTGGCACCCGCCTTGGCTCAGTTTGCAGCGCGTAACTTCAATGGGTTCATCAACGGCGCGAATAATATCGCCAATGCAAATATCGCCTGCATCACCGGCCAGACAGTAGCCCCCATGCGCGCCCCGCATACTGGTCACCAGCCCAGCACGCCGCAAACGCCCGAATAATTGCTCAAGATAAGACAGGGAGATATTTTGGCGCGCGCCAAGTTCAGCCAGCGATACCGGACGCTCGGCATCTAACTGCGCTTGAACTGCGAGATCGCTCATCGCCATAACAGCGTATCTGCCCTTTGTTGAGAGCTTCATAACCCGTTGTTCCTTTTGACTAAATACGAAAAACCTTGCTTTTTCGCCACACTATTGGCTATCACAAGTGCCAGTATTCGGGATATAGGAATTCCGAGTAAAACAGTCAAGTTTAATTTGCCTTAAAAAGGCAGGGGTTTTCATGCCAGAAGTGATATTTAACGGTCCCGAAGGGCGACTTGAGGGTCGTTTTTCCCAAAATAAGAAAACTGGGGCGCCGATTGCCGTGATTTTACATCCATTGCCCCAGCTTGGTGGCAATATGAACAATCCAATTGCCTATCAGATGTACCATATGTTTCTTGATCGGGGATTTTCTGTTCTGCGGTTCAATTTTCGTGGTGTTGGCCGCAGTCAAGGCCAGTTTGACAGCGGCATTGGCGAGCTCTCAGACGCGGCCTCCGCGCTCGACTGGTTGCAGGCACTTACCGGCGATGCGCGCCAGTGCTGGATTGCCGGATACAGTTTTGGCGCATGGATCGGCATGCAATTGCTGATGCGCCGCCCTGAAATTTCGGGCTTCATTTCCGTCGCCCCACCCGCAAATTTATACGATTTCTCGTTTCTGGCCCCTTGTCCGGCTTCCGGGCTAATTGTGCATGGCGCGGCAGACAAAATTGTACCGAAAGAAGATATTGAACGCCTCGTCGAGCGCCTTCAAGCGCAAAAAGGCATCACCATTGATTATGACAGCATCAAGGGTGCCAACCATTTTTTCGACAAGGATATGAGCACACTTGAAGGCTCGATCTCGCAATATCTGGACCGACGTATTTCCGAGATCGGTTAACCGCGCATCTGCTTTCCTTTCAGCCTAATTCCTTACGGTTGAAATAGCTGCCCTCCCACGGTCGGAGCTACCACACCTGTGGTCTCGGGCACACTTGTTGGCAGTCCTCGCACATGCCGCGCTGCCAACCAGGCAAACGCTTCCGCCTCTAGCGCATCGCCAGCCCAACCCAAAGCATCGCAATTTTCCACGCGCACTCCCGAACGGTCGCCCAACGCCCGCATCAGTGCAGCATTGTGGCGCCCACCGCCACATACGATAAGACGCTCAGGGGGCTGCTCGAAAAATTCCAATGCTCGCGCCACACTCGCCGCAGTAAAGGCAGTGAGGGTCGCTGCACCATCTGCAGCTGACAAAGCCGCTACGGGTGCTGGATCAAACGCTAGCCGGTCGAGCGATTTCGGCGGCGCCAGGTCAAAAAAGGGATGCGTCATAAGCTGCGCCAGCACTTGCCCATCGACGAGCCCGCGCGCCGCGAGCGCACCATCCTCGTCATAGCGCGCGCCTGTTGCCCCCCGCACCCAGTCGTCAATTAGGGCATTGCCCGGCCCGGTATCAAACGCACATATTTGCCCATCTGCGCCTAGCACGGTGATATTGCCCACGCCGCCAAGGTTCAAAACAGCCACCGGGCGCGCCAACCCGGTCGCACGGGCGCGATGAAACAAGGGCGCAAGCGGCGCACCTTGCCCACCCTGCGCGACATCAGCCTGCCGAAATTGGCCAATAACCGGACAGCCAGTATGTTGCGCCAATGCCTGCGGATCGCCGATCTGCACCGTGATACCCGCATCGGGCCGGTGCAACACCGTATGACCGTGAAAGCCTACCAATTCGACATTTAACCCGTGAAGTGCCTGAAAACCAGCCACCGCCGCACCATGGGCTTCGGTCACGAATTGATCGGCATCGCGCACGGCGTCGGGCCACTGGTCGCGCGCATGCCAGCATGACAACTCAACATTACGAGCCGCAGTCAAAGCTGCTTCCAGAATGCGATGCGCTGCCGTGTCATACGGCACATAAAATTGTGCCAGCGCATGAATGGCATTTTCGCCATCTGTCTCGATCGCCGCAACGTCAATGCCATCCATCGACGTGCCGCTCATTAACCCCAACACCGTCTGCAATTTTGTCATATCGATTGACCTAGAACACCTGTTTGCGTATCTCTAGCGCATCATGACAGATTTCAAATCAGAATTCCTCTCCTCGCTCGCGACACGGGGATTTATCGCACAATGCACCGACAATGATGGCCTCGACTCCGCGGCGCATGACGGCGTTATCACCGGATATATCGGCTATGACTGCACTGCGCCAAGCCTGCACGTTGGCAACCTCATCTCGATTTTGATGCTGCGTCGCCTGCAACAGGCCGGACACCGCCCGATTGTCGTCATCGGTGGCGGTACGACGAAAGTTGGCGACCCCTCGGGCAAAGACGAAAGCCGCAAGCTGCTGAGCGACGCACAGATTGAGGAAAACAAGCGGACTATTAGGGCGACATTTGAGCGGTTTCTGACATTTGGCGACGGCCCGCAAGATGCCATTCTTGTGGATAATGATGATTGGTTGTCCGAACTGGATTACATTGCTTTCTTGCGCGATTACGGTCGGCATTTTTCGATCAACCGCATGTTGAGTTTTGACAGTGTAAAATTGCGACTGGATCGCGAGCAACCGCTCAGCTTTCTTGAGTTCAATTACATGATTTTGCAGGCCTATGACTTTCTAGAACTGCATCGGCGCTATGACTGTGTGTTGCAGATGGGCGGCTCCGATCAATGGGGCAATATTGTCAATGGCATAGAACTAGCCCGACGCACAGATCAGGCCTCGCTTTTTGGCCTGACAACCAATTTGCTGACGACGTCCTCGGGCGCCAAAATGGGCAAAACAGCGAAAGGTGCTGTCTGGCTGAACGAAGATCTACTGTCGGTATATGATTACTGGCAGTTCTGGCGCAACACCGAAGACGAAGACATTGTGCGCTTCTTGCGCTTGTTCACCGAACTGCCGGAAACCGAAATTACCCGACTCGGAGCCCTTGAAGGCGCAGAGCTTAACGATGCCAAAAAAGTTCTAGCCACCGAAGCCACCGCCATGTGCCACGGGCGCGCGGCGGCAGAAAAAGCCGAAGCCACGGCGCGCGAAACTTTTGAAGGCGGCGGCAAAAGCTCCGACCTGCCAAGCATTGCCCTTGACGTTAAACAATTGAACGAAGGTCTTGGCCTGCTGGAAGCCTTTGTGCTGGCTGGCCTAGCTGGATCAAATGGAGAAGCGCGCCGCCTGGTGCAAGGGGGTGGCGGCCGGGTTAATGACACTGCTCAAAATAGTGTTGCGCGCACGCTTACGCCCGATGACCTCAAGGATGGGGTCATAAAACTTTCTGCGGGTAAAAAACGTCACGTTTTGTTAGTGCCAGAGGGCTAGTCGTCCCCCACACCTTCATCGAGATCATCGGTCGTCACCTCGACGTCCGGCAGTTCGCCAATGCCAATTTCGAAAATACGCCGGAAGATGCCCGGCGTAAGAATTGAGAGCGGGTTAACCAGCACGGAGAGGTCATCAGACGGTCCGCCTACACGATAGCTAAATCCGAAGATGCCCTCGCCCTTGCGTCCGGTTAGCACCCGACCGACGAGCGGTACGCGACTGATAAGTGAGTTTATGCCATATGCTGGCACAACCGTGCCGCCGAAATCCACTTCTTGGGTAGTCGTGTCGATCGCGCCTTGCGTCGTCAAACCAAGCGCTGGCCCGTTGAAGCGTCCAGATTTCACCTGTAATTTGCCGTCTGTGACGATGAACTTAAACTGAGCGATATCAAACGCGATGCCATCGCCCGACAATGTGTCGGCAATGCCGGTAAAAGACCCAAGCGACAAAAGACGCGCCAGCACCGGAACCTCTCGGGCGCGAAACGCCTGCATTTCAAATCGGCCCGCCATATCCTGTGGGCTACCCTGCGCCGACATCCCGTCATCGTGAACTTCGCCCTGCAACAACAACGCCCCGCCTTCGAGGTCGCGAAGCACCCCCAAAAACCGGAGCAGATTGCTGCCGTTTTCAGATTGCAATGTATAGCTGCGCAGTTTCGGATTGGTTCGAGCAAGGTCGCCAACAAGCTCGGTACCATCACCAAAAGTACCCTGTACTCGCATGCGTTCAAACAGCCCGCCAGATGTATTAACAACCAACTGAAACCCATCTAACTGCTCGTCATACGACCCACGCAACGTGTCGATTTGAGCTTCTATGGTCAGATTATCACCGAGGACTGCACTAAGACCTTGATCGCGTTCGCGCCTCGCCTTCCCAGATTTTCCGGATCTAGCTCTGGAGAGTCCCAACAATAATGACATCGGGTCGCCAAGCTCCAGCGCCGTCGCGCGCAAGGTCATCTGCTGGTACCCGCTCACATCTGTAAGGTCGAATTCCACATTCTGGGTTGTGCCCAGTGAAAAACGCGGCATTGACAAACTTGTCAGCTCCTTACCTACGACGGTGGCTGAACCGACAATCGGCGTTGCCCCTTGCTCTTCATAGCTAAAAGTAAGGTCGCGTGCGGCGCGGTCGTCGGAAAAATCAACCCGTCCCGCCAGTTGTGCCCATTGGCCGATATCTTTTTCGTGGCCTAATGGCGAAAACGAAACTTTGGCTGGCGTCAAATCTGCATTGAAGTGATAAGCGCGTGGCGCCGTCATTGAATCATCGATTTTAATATTAATCGGCACCCGCCCGTCAATGCGTGCACCAGCCCAGCCAAAGCCCAGCGCCGTCAAATCATCGCTCGATATGGTCTCAGTCAGCGCCAGCCGCGTGGTGCGCGGGGGTGTTGATTGCAAGTTCGCGAAACCCTGATCCCAATTAAAATTGAATGGGACCTGATTAACCAAACCGCGACCCGAAATATTGAAGCCGCTTGCATCCATTTCCAGAAAGCCGTTTATATTGTCGAATTCATAAGCTCCCAACTTGCCTTCAATACCCACATCACGCCCGGTTCCCGTGGCGCTGAAGACAAAGTCGTTCTGTTTGGCATCCCACAAGGGCATTTCCAGCTTTGTTGTCAGGCGCATCTCCCCGGCCAAACGGGTTAGGTCTAAATTGACCCCCTGCAGCAACTTCCATGGAGGCCGATTCAAATTATATAAAATCATCCCGATGTCGCCGGTCGTATCAAGGCTGATTTTAGAGGGCGCGCCCTTTATGAAATAATTGGGAATTTCCAACACGCCATTCGTCACACGCATAAGTCGGCTGGTCTCGACGTCAGGCAATTCGGGGAACATGACCTCGCCTTCAAACAACTCGGCGCGAAAGGATTTGCCCCGCATTATGAGCGTAGCACGTGCCCCGGTTATCGGCGGCAGATGCTTGACTGGACGAATGCTGATGTCGCTCAACTGCATGCCCATTTCCACGGCGTCCTCGCGCAGCGGTTCACGTTTTTTCCGCGACAGCAACTCAGCAAGTGAGACGTCTAACTTAACGTACGCGTTTTCAATGCGCCCGCCTGTCATATTTTTTGTTACCCAATTTCGGGTATATTTCGTCACCTCTTGGGGCCATAAATTGAGTGCAGTACTGCGCGTTAGCGTCGCGAATTTTGCCGTTAAACCAAAAACTGGCGCGCCAGTGGAAAAATCAATATTTCCGGAAAGGTCCACTTCTTCGTCTTGAAAAGCCACGCGACCGCCATCAATCTCCAGACGGTTGGTATCACCCAGATACCGCAAATCAAACCTCGCGCGCGCATCTTTTATAGGCGTCTGCAAAATCCCCGGCAGCGCGACATTAATGTCCCGACTGTCAAGGTTTGCGCTGATGACACCGATTTCACCGGCCGGGGTTAGGTCATATTCAGCTTCGCCTGTGAGCACCACATCGACACCATCGATTTTGATCCGCCCTTTTTTTAGCTTGATCGCGCGGGTCACCAGATCACTCTCAATTTCCAAATCAAATCGGTTTACCTCAAAAGCCCGATCGGAAAGCGTCACCTTGCCGTCTCTAAGACGGATGCTGACCTCGCCACGTTCTGGTTGACCATTTGCCGCAAGATCAAAACCCAGCTTCGCATCAACGGGCAGCGACAGCGCGGAAAGCGGCGAGAATAATGAACTAAAGCCTGCAAGATCTGCCGGGTTCATATGATCCAGCTCAATGTCGATGCGACCGCGCTTACCGGGTTGGGTATAGCCACGCCCGGAGATGCGTGTCAGCTGATCACCTCTAAAATAGGCCAGCTGTAGGACGCTACTCAGCCCCCCATCGCTGCGGGTTAGCAGAAACTTTGACCCTTCCGGCGAAGGCTGACCGTCTGTGTCGCGGATCAGCACGTCACGCACCGAAACTACCTCAATATAGCGGGTAAATTGCGCATCATTGACACTCAAGCGTGATATCGCCGCAAATAAATCCGTTAATGTCGATGTTTGCACATGCCGCGCACCAGCCTGCAATTCAAGGCGTTCGATGGACATATTGGACAGCGCCAGCGTGCCATCTATCCAGAGTGCCTCCGAACTTGGATAAAGTTTAACGTCTTGCGCGCGCAGCAAATCTCCGGTCGCGCTGACATAGGAGATCGTATCGGCAGAAATATAGGGCACCTCGCGACTTGGTGACCAAGCCAGTTGCGCCCCATCGACGGAGAATTGCGTGTCCGGCTCGAAATCGACAAGCTGGCGTATTAAGAATTCGGCTGGGAAGCCGAGCGGGATCGGACGGATAGACAGCGTTATGGTTGCGCCGACAAGCACCATCAGAACAACCAGAAAAAAGCCTGCAATATATCGCGTCAATTCATTGATCTCCTGAGCTAACTCGCTCAAAAACGGTATAAACTAGAATTGTGGCCTTGACAGGGCGCATGTACCAAACAGATTAATCTATGCCGCTTCATGTGGTGTCATAACAGGCTGATTTACAAAACGGGAGACTAAAATGTCAGGATCACTGGAAGTTGGATCGAAAGCACCCAAATTTTCATGCGCCGCGGACGCGGGACGTCAGATTTCGCTGGCCGATTACAAGGGCAAAAAGCTCATTATTTATTTCTACCCCAAAGACGACACGCCGGGATGCACCACCGAGGCCATCGAATTCACGGCCAAGATGGATGCATTTGCAGCTGCGAATACCGAGATTATCGGCGTGTCAGCTGACAGCGTTGAAAAACACGAAAAATTTAAAACCAAACACGCGTTAGGCGTTACCCTGCTAAGTGATCCGGATCAAAAAATGCTCGACGCTTATGGCGTTTGGGTGGAAAAGAATATGTATGGCAAAAAATACATGGGCATTGAACGTGCCACATTCCTGATTGGCGAAGACGCGAAAATACTACAGATCTGGCGCAAAGTTCGCGTGAAAGGCCATGTCGACGCTGTGTTAGAAGCTGTAACCGGCTAAACTGGAGACCAGATTTGCCTCCCATTTCCATAAACAATGCCATGCGCACCGTGTTGCAAACAGCGCATCCGCAGGAAAAAGCAGCAGGCGCACGTCGCGCCTGGTCGGATTGGCGGCGCGGCAATCTTTCATGTGTATTTGATCAGCCGCACGACTGGCCTGATCGTCCCGCACGGCCCGCGCGCCCTGAGCTTTTGCACCCGCGCGAAATGCCGGCGCGGCGGCTCGGCTCCGAAACCGGGCGGGCAGCTCAAATTCATGCGCTGGCGCATATCGAGTTGAACGCCATTGATCTTGCTTGCGATATGGCAGGACGGTTCACAGATCATGACTTACCAAAGGAATTTTTCAGCGACTGGTTGTCCATTGCGGCAGACGAGGCCCGACATTTCATGATGCTGGAAAAGCGGCTCAATGATATGGGCTTTGCTTATGGCGATTTTCCCGCCCATGACGGCCTGTGGGAAGCAGCCTATGACACACGCCACGATCTCGTCGCCCGCCTTGTTGTTGTGCCCATGGTGCTGGAAGCACGCGGCCTTGATGTCACGCCCGGCATGATTAAACGATTCGATATGACAGGTGATGCGGCAACGGTTCAGATCTTGGAGATCATCTATGAGGACGAGATGTCGCATGTGGCCGCAGGTGTCAAATGGTTCAACGCCCAATGCGCGAAGGAGAGCCGTGAGCCGGTGGCGTGTTTCCATGAAAAAGTCGATAAATATTTCAAAGGACGCTTAAAACCGCCCTTCAACGAGACCGCCCGCACCGCCGCTGGCATGCCACTTGCATTTTATACAAAACCCGCCGCGACCCAGCATTAGCGTCACATTTTGAAATTTGAGACACTATTTTATTGCGCTTGCATCCTACGGCGTTTTTTGGGACAAAACGAGGGAAGAGGAAACTAGATTGTCGTCTATTGTTAACAGTTTGAAAAAAGTGGTGTTGTCTTTTTTCGTTGAGCGCCAACTTTACATCCGCGCCCGCGGCAGCGTCAGCTATGTGCCGCTCTCCTCGCGATCGCAGATTTTCTTGTCAGTCTTTTTTCTGGCTTTCGCAGGCTGGTTTAGCTACGCCACGGTAAACGTCGTCTTCAAGGACGAGCTGGCCGCACAGAAAGATCGTGAGTTTCAGGAGATGCAACTCGCCTATGAAAATGAATTGCGCCGCCTGCAACTTGCCTATGATGATTTGAACTCGCAAATTGTGCTGACACGCGACTGGTTCAGCGAAACGACAAACTCGCTTGAGAAGAAACACCATGAGCTGACGCGCGTGCTCGAACAAAACGCCTCAATCTCGAATGAGTTGCGGCAAATGCAAATGGCATTTTCAGGGGTTGCACGACGCAATAGCAAGAAGGGCAATGTCGACATTATCGGGCGGGTTG
The DNA here is from genome assembly GCA_002469805.1 of Rhodobiaceae bacterium UBA7378. Lineage (GTDB taxonomy): Bacteria > Pseudomonadota > Alphaproteobacteria > RS24 > RS24 > UBA7378. The sequence continues at coordinate 12,758 of DKNW01000052.1, read as the reverse complement.
AAGACACAGCAAATGTAACCCTCGAAAGCCGCACCGAGACAGGTGATGTTCCCGCGCCCAAGGTTGCACTTGCTAATGAAATTAAAACCACCATTGAAGGCCGCGACAGCGAAGTCACCGTGATGCCGTATCTGCCGGAAAACATTTACCGGCGCGTCGCAAATTTAGATACCCGCCAGCGCGACCTTCTTGACGCGCTCGAAGAAAGCCTTGATCACAAAATCAACGAGTTTGAAGCGGTCATCAACCAGACAGACGTGCTAACCACGGAAGAGTTTATGGCCCGCGTGCTGCCAGAAAGTGAAACCTCCATTGGCGGCCCGTATATCCCATTGCAGGGACAGACCGGCCTCAACAGTTCGTTGCACCAGCAATTATATCGGATCAGCACTAATCTCGACCGGTTGTCAGGCCTCAGCAAGTCTTTGACAAAAATTCCGCTGGCATTGCCGATCCATGATTATAGCATTACCAGCGATTTCGGCGTGCGCCTCGACCCATTTAAAAAACGGGCGGCATTCCATTCCGGCGTTGATTTCGGTGCGACAACCGGCACGCCTGTACATAGCACTCTGCCGGGCACGGTTACCCAAGCTGGCTATAAAGGGCCGTATGGTTTGGTGATTGAAATTGACCACGGCAATGGTTTCAAAACACGCTACGGGCATCTGGCACGCTCACGCGTGCGTACCGGCCAACGCGTCGAGTTCCAACAGCATATTGGCGATGCCGGCAATAGCGGCCGCAGCACTGGCCCGCACTTACATTATGAAATCTGGTTTGATGGTAAAGTCCGCAACCCTGCCGCCTTCCTTGATGCAGGCAAGCAGATTTACAACATCGCCGAAACGTATTCCGCAACTCTTAAATAGTAATAGGCACATCCCCATGAGCGAACAACGCAAGTCGAATAAAAACGCCCCATCGATCCTGTGCAAGGATCTGCAAGTGGTTGGACAAATTACCTCAACCGGGGATATCCAGATCGATGGCATTTTGGACGGCGATCTACGTTCGCATGCTGTGACCGTTGGTCAGGATGCCCATATCACCGGAGAACTGGCTGGCGAAACGGTAACTATTCGGGGTCGTGTTGATGGCACAATCCGCGCGCGCCAGGTGCATTTATGCGCCACATGCGAGGTGAACGGCGACATCTATCACGAAGCACTGGCTATCGAGACCGGCGCACATTTGAACGGCACTGTTAAGCGCGAAAAAGATCCGCTCAAAAATGCAGCGGTTGGCGTGCTGCTTGAGGACGCAAATCAGACCCGCTCGCCCCAGCTAGCGAATTAATCACAGTTCGTGATCTAGTTTTTAGTCTAAGTCTCAATCAAGATCTTCGACCGTCGTTGCTTCGCCGCTGACGCGTTGCGCAAGTGCGGCTTCCATGAACGGGTCTAGTGCTCCATCCAGCACGCTTGAAGGGTTGCCGCTTTCAACACCAGTGCGCAAGTCCTTGACCATCTGATAGGGCTGCAAAACGTATGATCGGATCTGGTGACCCCAGCCGATTTCTGACTTCTGATCAGCATTTGCCATGGCTTCCTCTTCGCGTTTCTGCAGCTCCAACTCATAGAGGCGTGCGCGCAGCATAGACCAAGCAGTCGCGCGGTTCTTGTGCTGCGAGCGCTGGTTCTGACATTGCACAACAATGTTCGTCTCCAGATGTGTGATACGCACCGCGCTATCGGTCGTATTTACATGCTGGCCACCGGCACCACTAGCTCTGAACGTATCAATGCGCACATCGGACTCCGCAACCTCAATATCAATAGCGTCATCCACCACCGGATAGCACCACACACTTGCAAAGCTGGTATGCCGGCGGGCATTGCTATCGAAAGGTGAAATCCGTACCAGACGATGCACGCCGGATTCTGTCTTGGCCCAACCATAAGAATTGGCGCCCTTAATCTCGATGGTCGCCGATTTAATGCCGGCTTCTTCACCGTCAGTCTGCTCGATCAAATTGACCTTGAAGCCCTTTTTCTCAGCCCAGCGCATATACATGCGTAGCAGCATGGAAGCCCAATCCTGACTTTCCGTGCCGCCTGCACCTGCATGCACCTCGATAAAGGCATCGTTGGCGTCGGCCTCACCGGACAATAATGTTTCGACTTCCATGCGTTCGGCGCGCGCTTGCAAATCGCTGAGCGCTGCTTCGCATTCGCTAACAATCTCGGCGTCGCCTTCGGCTTCCCCCAGTTCGATCATGTCGACATTATCGCCCAACTCTGTTTCGAGGTTGCGGCAGGCATTAATAGCATTTTCGAGCCGCGTGCGTTCTTGCATCAGCGATTGGGCACGCTCGGGATTATTCCACAGTTCGGGGTCTTCGGCATTTTTGTTGAGTTCCCCGAGCCGTTTCAGCGCCTGATCCCAGTCAAAGATGCCTCCTCAGCAGATCGATGGACTGCTTTATCCGGTCAACATAATCGGTTATTTCAGCGCGCAACGGCCACTCCGTGAAAATGGGATCATCAAACTAGATCATGAGCTTGGGTTATAAATTGGGAAGATACGTGGCCCGCGCTAACTAGTAAAGCCCGCCGGTCCCCGTGCCGACGGTCGCACTTTGCCCGCGCGGTTTCTTCTCGCGTTCGGGACCACGAACCACGGCCTGTTTGGTGTTGCGTGAAGGCTCTGTGCCAAGTTTGAACGCCTCTAGGATAACGGTTTCATCAGCGGGTTTGGCCAGCTTACCGGTTTTGGCATTAATCCGCACAAGGCTCACCGCCGGCGGAATACGGAATGGCGGCGGCATGGCTTTATCGAGCGCTGATTTCATGAAGGCTTTGAAAATTGGTGCCGCGACACGTCCGCCTGTTTCGCGCGAGCCCAATGACCGGTTGTCGTCATACCCAACATAAACACCTACCGCTAAGTCTGGCGAAAAGCCAACGAACCAAGCATCGCGATTATCGTTAGTAGTGCCGGTTTTACCCGCCAATGGTTTTCCAAGGCTCTGGATTTGCCGACCCGTGCCGCGCTTCACAACGCCTTCAAGCATAGAAACCACCTGATAAGACGTCTGCGCAGACAGGACTTCCTCGCGCGTATCAGGCAAGTCCGGCGGAGTTTGGTCTGTCCACGCCTCAGCATTACAGCCAATGCATGGACGGGTGTCCTGACGATACAATGTTGCCCCATAGCGGTCTTGAATACGGTCAATAAATACCGGCTCGATTTTGCGTCCACCATTAACCAGCATGGCGTAAGCAGATGTCAGCCGTAACAGCGTTGTCTCACCTGCACCCAGCGCCATGGCGAGAACGCGGGGCATATTGCGGGTAATATCAAATCGGCGGGCATAAGAAGAAATCTTGTTCATGCCAATTTCCTGCGCCATGCGCACGGTCATCAAATTTCGGCTTTTCTCCATACCAAGTCTCAGTGTCGACAGGCCATAAAACTGCCGACCATAATTCTCTGGTTTCCACAGCCCCTTATCATTGCCCTGCTCCATAACAAATGGGGCGTCCAGTACCAGACTGGCTGGCGTGAAGCCGCTATCAAGCGCGGCGGCGTAGACAAATGGCTTAAATGCTGATCCGGGCTGGCGGTTAGCTTGTGTCGCTCGGTTAAACTCGCTAGCCCCAAAACTAAAGCCACCGACCATCGCCAACACGCGACCAGTATGAGGGTTAAGCGCAACGATAGCGCCGTTGACCTCAGGCAATTGCTCGAGCGTATACACCCCCGGTTCCGCGCCCGGTGACACCCACACAACATCGCCAACAGACAATACTTGATCGACCCGTTTTACTTTGGGCCCAATTTTGCGATAGCCATTTTCGCTGTTTGGTGCAGCGCGCGCCCATGATACGGCGGCAAGCGGAAGACGACCAACATCAATTGTCTCTTCAAACCGACGTGCGCGGTTGACACGCGGGCGCAAACCTATAGATGCTTCGCCAGCGTCAACAGACAGTACCACCGCCAAGCGCCAAGCGCCCAAATCGGACGGACTTCTGATTTTGACGATCTCTTCCCACCATGCTTCCAGCGTTTCAAGTTTGGCTACTGGTCCGCGAAACCCATTGCGCCGGTCATAGTCAAGCAACCCATCGCGCAACGCTTTTTGTGCATATGTCTGATAATCAGTATTCAATGTCGACCGAATAGACAGCCCACCGCCATAAAGTTTCTTTTCGCCATAAATATCGTAGACACGTCGGCGCACTTCTTCGGCAAAATGTTCCGCCGCCACACGCTGAACACCGACAGGCCGATCTGTCACAACTAGGTCCTGGGCGCGGGCAAGGCGGGCTTCATATTCCGAGATAAAACTGTTAGACGCCATGCGGTTCAACACCCAATTGCGGCGTGCCAGCGCGCGCGCGCGCCGTCGAAACGGGTGATAATTATTCGGCGCTTTGGGCAAGGCCGCGAGGTAAGCCGCTTCTTCGAGCGTCAGATCGCTCAACGGCTTATCGAAATAGTTTAACGCCGCGGCTGCAACACCATAGCTACCAAGCCCCAGATAGATTTCATTCAGATAAAGTTCAAGCAACTGACGCTTATTGAATGTGCGTTCCAGCCGCAAGGCAAGAACAGCTTCCTTCAGCTTGCGCTCAAGCGTGACATCACTGCTCAGGAGAAAATTCTTGGCAACCTGCTGTGTAATAGTCGATGCACCTTCCAGACGTTTACCGGCGGCGACATTCAGCACGTTTTGAAACATGGCACGGGCGATGCCGATAAAATCAATACCAATATGGTTGTAGAAATTTTTGTCCTCGGCGGCCAGAAACGCATTGATGACATGCTCGGGCACGACATCAATCGGCACGAACAGGCGGCGTTCCTGTGCGTATTCCGCGATGAGGCTACCATCGCCTGCGTGCACGCGGCTCATCACGGGCGGTGTGTAATTTGCCAGATGCTCGTAATTGGGCAGGCCGCTACTGATGCGCCAGAGGGAAAGCACGAGGGCCAACAGCGCAATGGCGCCGAGCGTCGCAAAAACGCCTGCCAAGTTTCCCAAGAGTTTCATTCAATCCATTCCCTTTACTCACCCAACCGCAACAAAAGCAGAAGAATGCGGCAACACTTTGTCGACCCATTTCGCTTCGGCGCAACTAGCTTAATATACGCATAGTTAACGAGTCATACGCGCCTGTTGGCTAGATGAAAAGAACCCATCGATGGATTTTACCAGAGATTTGGCAATTTTACGCCGCCAGCTGGCTGAGCGTAGCTGTTTTTCGTCGCTGCGGTTGGTTAAAAACCCCAATTCGATTAAAACAGACGGGACATCTGGCGCTTTTAAAACCCGAAAGCCTGCAAACCTGTGGGTACGCTCAAGCAGCCGGGTCGAACCACGCGCGTTCTTTACGACTAGATTGGCAAACTTCACCGATAGGTTTTTAGTCTCACGCTGCGCCAGGTCGATAAGAATATCTGCCACTTCTGGCGGCTGATCATCAAAATCGATCCCGACGATAATGTCAGATCGGTTTTCTTTGCGGGCAAGAGCCGCTGCCTCCTTATCAGAGGCAGTCTCAGACAGTGTATAAATAGACATGCCGCGAACGGATTTGCGCTTAATAGCATCGGCATGAATGGATATGAACAAATCGGCCTGATGCTTGCGCGCAATATTAACGCGCTGGCGCAACGGAATATAGATGTCACGACTACGCGTCAGATACACCTCATATTTGCCAGTATTACGCAATTGGCGCGCAAATTCCTGCGAAAACGCCAACGTCACCTGTTTTTCCTGCGCCCGGCTGCCACGCGCACCCGGATCTACCCCGCCATGGCCCGCATCGATAACCACCACCGGCTTGCGGTTGGGCTTGCGCGGGGCTTGCGATATGACCGGCGGTGCGGATGGTGTCGGTGCTTGAGCCCGTTTGGTGGCCCTGTCCGACGCAACCTGTTCGGCAAAGCGCTTCGCGCTCGTCGCTTTCAGGTCGATAACCAGCCGATGCGGAAAACCAGAAGCAGGGTCGAGCACGAAACGCCGCGCAACAATCGCGGGTTTATCCAAATCGACAACAAGACGCGACTGTGTCGCGGTAAACTGACCGAAACGCAAGCCACTTATTAGACCATCCGGGTTAGGGCTTCCGTCAACGCCGGGCCAGTCAAGCGTTGGCAAATCGACCACAATTCGGCGCGGCGAATCAAGAGCGAAAACGCGAAAATCGACGCGTTCCGACATTTCTAGAACAAGCCGAGTTGCCCCTTCGGAGGCACCAATGCGAATATTTTGCACACGCGCCACGTCATCGGCAGCCAAAGCCCCGACGCTGCCCAGCGAAAACGCGAACAGCCAAAACCAGCGAAAAACCCGCATTAGGCGCATGAAAACCCCGTATCCACGTTCATTGAAAACGTCATTACGACTCGTAATATAGCCCCTGATGGCTCAAATAGCGATGCCTCGCGCGGAAACAAAAAGACAATCGACTTGCAATCACCCCGCCGCCGCTTTACAAGTTCAGGCGTGAGCGTCGCAAACGTTTGGCCGCGTTTTACTGCCTAGCGCAGTTTGTAGCCGGGACGACACTGCGGTGTATCCAACAAAAGAGAGAAAAATCACTTTGGCTGCTCCCAGCACTTTTCGCATAAACACACCATATGCCGCTTCGACTCTGTCGCGCGTCACCCATGATGTGCGGTCCGGCCACGTGACTCTGATACGAACCAAATTTTATGACATCGACGTTGATCACGGCATTTTTAAGCCGGTGCGCCGCGATGTCACCGGAGATTTTAATGACAAAACGTATGCTTATCGATGCCGTCCACCCGGAAGAAACCCGTGTGGTCGTCTTGAACAACAATCAAATCGACGAATTTGATTTTGAATCCAGTACAAAGTCGCCCCTACGCGGCAATATTTATCTAGCAAAAGTTACCCGGGTTGAGCCGTCGCTGCAGGCGGCTTTCGTCGAATATGGCGGCAACCGCCACGGTTTCCTTGCCTTTAACGAAATTCACCCTGATTACTATCAAATTCCGGTCAGCGACCGCGAGGAACTCCTACGCGAGCAAGCCGCAGAAGATCGCGAAAATGCTGCGTCGCAAGACGCTGATACGGACACGGATACCGACGGCGGTGAGGAAAATAGCGAAACCAGCGACGGCATTGAAGATGTCGGCGGCGATGCGCATGAAGAAGCCTCGACCCCGCTTAACCGCCGTGCCCTGTATCGCAAATATAAAATTCAGGAAGTAATCAAGCGTCGGCAAATCATTCTTATTCAAGTGCTTAAAGAAGAGCGCGGCAATAAGGGTGCGGCGCTGACAACCTACCTTTCGCTTGCAGGTCGCTATTGCGTTCTGATGCCCAATACGGCACGCGGTGGCGGCATATCTCGCAAAATCGCTAGTGCAACCGACCGAAAAAAGCTGAAAACAATCGTTGAGAAGCTGGATGTACCTGACGGCATGGGGCTGATTGTGCGCACAGCTGGCGCCCAGCGCACATTGGCTGAAATTCGGCGCGATTGGCAATATCTATCGCGGCTTTGGGAAAATGTGCGCGAGATTACCGTCAATAGTTCAGCGCCATCACTCGTTTATGAAGAAGGTAGCCTGATCCAACGCTGTATCCGCGACGTTTACAGCAAGGATTTCGAGGAAGTGCTCGTTAGCGGTGGCGAAGGCTATAAGCTGGCGCGTAACTACATGAAATTGCTCATGCCTAGCCACGCGCGTAAAGTTAAACAACATACCGAGGCCGCTCCCTTGTTTCGGCAAACGTCAGTCGAAGACAAGCTGGCTGCGATGTTTAATCCAGTCGTGACCCTGCCATCTGGCGGCTATCTGGTGATCAACCACACCGAAGCGCTCGTCTCTATCGACGTGAATTCGGGTAAGTCGACCCGCGAGTATTCGGTTGAAAAAACCGCACTGGCAACGAACCTCGAGGCGGCCTCGGAAGTGGCGCGTCAGGCGCGGTTACGCGACCTTGCCGGACTTCTGGTGATTGATTTCATCGATATGGATGAAGCGCGCAATAATCGTTCGGTTGAAAAGAGACTCAAAGATGCATTGAAAATCGATCGCGCACGCATTCAGGTCGGTCGCATCAGTAGTTTTGGACTGCTCGAAATGTCGCGTCAGCGGATGCGCGCAGGTGTTCTGGAAGGCAGTTCGGACACGTGCGGTCATTGCAACGGCTCTGGCATGGTACGCTCGGTTGAGAGCCGCGCACTGCACGTGCTGCGCCAAATCGACGAACGTGCCAGAAAATTCGACCATGGCGAGTTAAGCGCCCACGTTCCAGAAGATGTTGCAAGCTATCTGCTCAACAACAAGCGCGCACAGCTTTTGGACATTGAAACGCAAACAGGCTTGAGCGTTATAATTCTTACAGATAGCGAGCTCACGGCAATGGAAATGGCTTTCACGCTTCCCGACCAGACAGAAAGCGAAGGTGCGATGCGCATGGAGGGCGACCCAGCCGCCCTAGCGGATGATGCAACAGGCGTCAAACCGAAGCGCAACCGGCGACGTCGCGGAAACAAGACCCAACAAGAACGCCCTGAAGACACAAGCGCCGATGAAACAAGTGATAGCGAAGAGGAAGCCGACCCGCTTACCGCCGATTCTACAGATGACGAGGACGGCGATGAAGCCAAACCGAAACGCCGGCGTCGGCGCGGACGGCGTGGTGGACGTCGGCGGCGGCGTAGCGAAGACGGCGAGCTAACGGCTTCTGAGGAAGATACGTCGGACACAGATGATGGCGACGCTTCTGCCGAAACCGAAGCGAAGACGGATGCGGACGCAGAAGCTGCACCTGAGACCGAAGAAGTTGAAATCGAA
>DKNW01000052.1:0-3648 GCA_002469805.1 Rhodobiaceae bacterium UBA7378 | reverse complement strand
CGAAGAAGTTGAAATCGAAACAGTCAAAGTTGAAGTTGCTGAGGTTGCAGAAGAAACTTCAGAAGAAGTCGCGGACGTCGACACTAACGATGATACCGGCGAAAGCTCCGATGAAGGCTCTGACGAAGATGCATCTTCGCGCAAAGGCTGGTGGCGTAGGTCATAGTTTCCCGCGAATTCAATGATCTCTGGCCCCTTAATATTGCCACATTCACGCGTAACAAAAGCTAGGTAAAAGAAAAATCGGAAATATAAAATGCGCCTTATTCGTTCGCTCTGTGTTTGCCTGTGCTTTTTTATTTTAAGCCCTACCGCGCATGCAAGCGGCTTTATTCGGGACGCGGAAATTGAGCAGTTATTGGCTGATTACAGCCTTCCTTTGTTTCGAGCCGCTGGCCTGAACCCCGACACTGTTGGTATTGCGCTGATTAATAATAAAACCCTCAACGCTTTTGTCGCCAACGGACAGAACATATATTTCCATACCGGCCTTATTTTGGAAGCCGAGGATCCGAATATGGTCATCGGCGTGATTGCCCACGAAATAGGCCACATTATTGGCGGCCATTTATCACGCAAGGCTGGCGCGATAAACGAAGCCCAGCGACCAGCGGTATTGGCGACAATTTTGGGGCTAGGCTCCCTGCTGGCAGGGTCTCCAGATGTTGGGTTGGCGCTCATCACCGGCGGGCAACAGGTCGCCGAGCGCAAATTTTTGTCTTTTAACCGCGCGCAGGAATCCAGTGCTGATGTGATCGCTTTGCGGCTTTTGCAAGATACCGCTCAGTCACCAAACGGCATTATCCGCATGATGGACATGCTGGCAGACCAGGAAATTCTCTCCGAAGTGAGCCAAGATCCCTATATTCGCTCGCACCCCCTGTCGCGTGAACGCGTTGCCAATTTCACACGCGGCGCCGAGATTTCACCTCATAGAAACGCGATTGATGACCCGGAACTGCTGTACAGGCACGAAATGGCCCAAGCAAAAATTCGCGGCTTTCTCGACCATCCGTCGACTACATTGCGGCGATACCCAGCTAAGAACACTGATATGCCATCGCGCTATGCCCGTGCGATTGCCCTTCACCGTCAGGGGCGGGTTGATGGCGCATTGAATGAAATCGACGCGCTAATCGCCGAAGCGCCGAACTCACCTTGGTTTCACGAATTGCGCGGACAGATGAATTATGAAGCGGGGCGCGCGCGTGATGGCTTGGCTTCGTATAAAAAGGCGGTCGAACTTGCGCCCGACCAACCGCTGCTGTTAATCGGTTTGGCGACCACGCAATTAAGCATTGCCGCCGACGCTGGTGACATGTCGCAAAAAATCAACCGTGAAGCGGAAAGCAACTTGCGCAAGGCTTTGCGACTTGATCCGAACAACACCACGGCGTATTTTCAGTTGTCCAAGGCCTTTGGCCAAATGGAACGTGTTGCGTATGCTGAATGGGCGTTAGCGGAGTATTATGCGTTGCTCAACCGGCCCGAAGCTCTGAAACACGCCGGTCGCGCTGTAAAGGGATTGCCCGTAGGCTCACCGGAAAAGATCCGTACAACTGATATTCTGGAAATTTCGCGCGCCACCCGTGCCCGCCGCTAGGAGATACCATGCTGAAAAGATATCTAATTTTACTTCCTATATTCGGAACTTTAGCCTTTCCGACCATGGCAAATGATGCATTTGACAAAAAAGTAGAAGAATACTTGATGCAGAACCCGGATGTACTGGGGCGTGCGCTGGAGAACATGCAGAATTATTATGCGCAAGAAGAAGAAAAACGCGTGCAGCAGACAATTCTCGACAATGCAGATGAGTTGTATAAAAGCACGCGTGATTTCACGCTAGGGCCGGACGACGCCACGGTCACGATTGTCGAGTTTTTCGACTATAATTGCGGCTACTGTAAACGCGCCTTTCCGTCTCTCATGAAAGTTGTTGAGGAAAATGACGACGTACGGGTCGTGTTCAAAGAGTTTCCGATTTTAAGCGAAAACTCGCGAACCGCCGCCAGCTATGCTCTTGCGCTAAATGATCAGTTGAAGTTTCTGACCTTCCACTCAAAATTAATGAGCAGTCGCGGTAGCGTGAACCCAGCCTTTCTTGAACGTACATTGAAAGAAATAGGCGCAGATGTGGACACTGTGAAGGCACGTGCCAAAGACAGCAAGATTGACGACACGCTCAACAAGACAGAAGCCCTAGCTAAAACGCTAGGCATTAACGGCACGCCAGCATTTGTCATTAATAATCAGCTATATCCCGGCGCGCTGAGCGAAGATCGCCTTCAGCAAATCATCGCTGCGGCGCGCACCGACAAGGCAAAAACAACGAACTAAATCAGACCCGCGAGTGGCGAACTTGGGTCGGCATAAAGGCGCTTACCCATGCGACCGGCCAGATACGCCGCGCGGCCCGCAATTACCGCATGACGCATGGCGACTGCCATGAGAATAGGGTCTTTGGCCTCCGCAATCGCGGTATTCATCAACACGCCATCGCAGCCAAGCTCCATGGCAACCGCGGCATCTGATGCGGTACCAACACCGGCATCGACCAGCACCGGCACTTTGGCCTGCTCGACAATCAACCTGATATTGACAGGGTTTTGAATGCCAAGCCCGGAACCGATCGGAGCACCCAGCGGCATAATTGCGCAACAACCGGTATCTTCAAGCTCTTTCGCCATAATCGGGTCGTCGGAGCAATACACCATGACTTCGAAACCGTCTTTGATGAGCAATTCGGCGGCACGCAATGTTTCGCGCATATTCGGATAGAGCGTTTTCTCGTCGCCCAATACTTCAAGCTTCACAAGCGACCACCCGCCAGCTTCGCGGGCCAGCCGCAATGTGCGCACGGCATCCTCGCCGGTAAAACAACCAGCTGTATTGGGCAAAAATGTATATTTTTCGGGGCTGACATAATCAACCAGCATTGGCGCGCTGGGGTCTGATAAATTTACCCGCCGCACGGCGACGGTCACAATTTCGGCACCCGACGCGTGCGCGGCGGCAGCGTTTTCGGCGTAGTCCTTATATTTGCCCGTGCCGATGATGAGACGCGAAGAAAACGTTCGACCGGCAATAATGAGCCGATCGTCACCCATCGCGTCGTCAGCTGCAACACCACCTAGTTTTTCAATTGCTTGATCCGTCATATCCGATGCGCCCTCAGGCACCTCCCCCGATAAAATGCACGATTTCGATACGGTCGCCATCCGCCAGTACGATATTTTCATACGCTGATTTCGGCACAATTTCCAGATTACGTTCAATCGCGACCTTACCTCCAGATATGCCAAGTTGCACAAGCAAGCCGGAAACGGATATCGGGCCGTCTAATAGCTGATCCTCACCATTTACCGTGATTTTCATCGTTTTCTCCACCTGATCTTGCGTTTACGACCGCCAATTTTGTCTATCATCACCATGTATAAGCATATGGTTAGACTTGCACTTTATCCAAATCTCGGTTACTGCCAAAGCATGCTTGGTTTGACCTTATCCGTCAGACACATAACGAGGTGATATCTTGGTTGCCAAACCGGTACATATCCTTAACGGACCCAACCTTAACCTATTGGGGTCACGCGAGCCTGAGATATATGGCACATCGACGCTGGCCGACATAGAGCGCATGTGCGC
>DKNW01000142.1:12919-13144 GCA_002469805.1 Rhodobiaceae bacterium UBA7378 | reverse complement strand
CTTTCGCGACTGGCGGCTGGTCAACGCGCTTGCATTGGTTACGGGCCGTGCGATCCGTCAAAATGACGGGCGTTTGCGGGTTGAGTTTCGCTTGTGGGATGTAGTTGCCCAGCAGCAAATGGCGGGTTTGCAGTTTTTCACAACGCCGGAAAACTGGCGGCGCATCAGTCATCTTGTCGCCGATGCGATTTACGAACGCCTAACCGGAGAAACCGGTTATTTTGA
>DKNW01000142.1:12092-12510 GCA_002469805.1 Rhodobiaceae bacterium UBA7378 | reverse complement strand
GCGCAGTGAATTGACCGATGGGCGGGCTTTGGCGCTGACCCCGCGCTTCAGCCCAACGGCGCAGGAAATTACTTATCTATCGTATTACCGCAACAAGCCCCGCGTTTATCTCTTAAATATCGAGACTGGCCAGCAAGAAGTTGTCGGTGATTTTCCTGGCATGACCTTTGCGCCCAGATTTTCACCAGACGGTCAAAAAATCGTAATGAGCCTTGAGCGCAACGGCAATTCCAATATTTACACCATGGATTTGCGCACGCGCGAAACGCGCCGTCTTACCTCGTCTTTGGCGATTGATACGGCCCCGTGCTATTCGCCCGATGGAGGCCAGATTGTATTTGAGTCCGACCGCATGGGGACACAACAGCTGTATATTATGGAATCGAACGGCACCAATGTGCGCCGCATCAGCTATGGC
>DKNW01000142.1:0-11785 GCA_002469805.1 Rhodobiaceae bacterium UBA7378 | reverse complement strand
TGTGCGCCGCATCAGCTATGGCGAAGGGCGCTACGCAACGCCTGTCTGGTCGCCGCGCGGCGATCTCATCGCGTTCACCAAAACCTATAAGGGTCGCTTCCTGATTGGCATTATGAAGACTGATGGCAGTGGCGAGCGCATTTTGACCGAAGGGTTTCACAATGAGGGGCCGGCATGGTCGCCAAATGGCAGGGTTTTGGCCTTTTTCCGCGAAAGCAAAGGCGCCGATGGTGGGCCGAAGCTGTGGACGGTCGATGTGACGGGATATAATGAGCAGCCTGTTGCTGTTGATGGTTGGGCATCTGACCCAGCGTGGTCGCCGCTGATACGCTAAAATAATCAGCGTTAAGCCCGGCGATTATAGCACGCCGGCGTTGGACGCGTTTTCGTTTGCAGGTTTACATTTCTTCTTGGTTTTGGTTTAACAAAACTGACGTATTTATTTTGTTAGTAGACAATCTAGAAGTTATAGCTAGAAGACAAAGCACTTATGTAAAACTTCATATCGGTTGATTCGGAAGGAAGCCTATGATGACTAAGTATTCACCTATAAAAAGACTCGCGGCATTTGGCGTCGTCGCCATTATTCTTGCAGCGTGCTCCGCGCCAACCCGGGACGTTTCTGGTTCGGGCTATTCATCCTCATCATCGGGTTCCGACCAAGGAAGCTCAGTTTCTGCTAAATACTTGGTTGAGAATGTTGGTGATCGCGTTTTCTTCTCAACCGACCGTTCCGTGCTTGACGCATCTGCACGCGGCACGCTGGTTCGCCAGGCTGACTGGCTGAAGCAAAATGCCGGCATTAGCCTAACAATCGAAGGCCATGCCGACGAGCGCGGTACACGCGAATATAACTTGGCGTTGGGTGCACGCCGCGCCAATGCTGTCCGTGACTTCCTGATTAGTCAGGGTGTGAATGCAGATCGCTTGCAGACAATATCATTTGGTAAAGAGCGTCCTGTATCGCTGTGTTCCGAAGAAAGCTGTTGGTCGAAAAATCGCCGTTCGGTGTCAACCATCCGCTAAACCGGAAGAGTTATTGTGTGAAGGGCGTCTATTTAGGCGCCCTTTGCTTTTTGCCCTATTTTTGCCAGCTTTGGGTGCATGGTGAGATTGATGAAGACATTTATGTGTTTGAAAAGCTTTTCGCTGGCGCTGACAGGTTTTTCGCTCGGGCTGATGGGCACTGCCGCCGCTCAAGAAGTTCCTTCGGCTCAAGTGCCTGTTGTTGAAGTGCCGCTGGCACCGCTGGTGCCGGCCCCTTCTTCCAGCGCATCGTCTTCTGGGGCTGCGTCTGCCTTAAATCCGTTTCAGGGGGTCGCCACCATTACCACTGCCGGCACGTCCAACGCGCTGGCGGGGGCCGATGCAGGTGAGGCGCGCCGCATCGCTATTTTGGAAACGAAAATCGCCGAATTAGAACAAAAGATAACGGCTAGCCGCACGCTGTCGATGCGCCAGCAAATGACCCGCCTGCGGGCTATTGATCAGCGGCTGGAGGAAATGGCGTTGCAAATTGCCGATTTGGGTATTCAGCCCCGCAGCGAAAATGGTGTGTCGGATGTCAAAGCACCGGTTGGATCTGATGCTGTTGACCTTTTTGCCGATCCGGCACAAGCGGCGACGGTTCGTTTGCGACTCGGAACAATCGAAGAAAATTTGCGTCTTTTGAGTGGGCAGACAGCGACCCTTGTCAAATCTCTGGAAACGCTGGCCCAACAGGTTGAAACCGTGCGTCAGGACAATGAATTCCGCTTTCAGCAAATTGAAGGCAATATTGGCCGCGCGGCGCGCGACCCAGAGGCCATGCCATCCATTGAGCCAGAAGTTCTGGGTCAGGTGCGTATGGCATCGCCTGTCGAAACACTCGATGCGCCCGTAACTGACGGGGCGGCAGGCATTGCGCTGATCGGGGAGGGCGATATGCCAACCCAAAACGCGATCCCGCAAGCTGCGATGCGGCCGGTGATCAACGATCCTAAAAAGCTGTATGATCGGGCGCTGGCTGATTTGCGTTCAGGCGCTTATGGGTTAGCCCAGAATGATTTTGAACAAATGTTGACCCGCTTTCCGGCCCATAAGCTTGCCGGAAATGCCCAATATTGGTTGGGCGAAACATTTTATGTTCGGCGTCAGTTCAAGCAAGCTGCTGAGGCATTTCTGGCCGGCTACACAACTTATCAGCAAAGTTCGAAAGCGCCCGACAGCCTCCTTAAATTGGGCATGACGCTGGCTGCAATGGGCGAAAAGAAAACCGGCTGCGATGCCTTTAAAGAGCTTGCCGCCAAGTTTCCGCAGGCACCGCAGGCTATCGTCAAGCGCGTACAGATCGAAAAAACCCGAGCCGGCTGTGCGTCCTGAGGCAAAGCCGCCAACCACTGCGTCGCGCTTTCTGGCCGCGCTGAAACAGCTCAGCCCGCATCGCCGGTATGCTTTGGCAGTGTCTGGAGGGCGCGATTCTATGGCTTTGGTAGCGCTTGCCGCAGCGTGTTTGAAGAAAGCCAATGCCCCAGATTTCCATGTGGTCAGCGTTGACCATGGGTTGCGCAAAGACGCACGCCGCGAAGTGCGCTTTGTCGCTGATACTTGCAAGCAGCTTGGCCTGCAGCACAAAATATTGCGCAACACTGCATCGCTGGGCGATAGCGGCATACAACAGTCGGCCCGTGACCTGCGCTACCGGTTAATGGCAAATTGGTGTCAGGCGCAGAAAATTCCAGCCCTGATTGTCGCGCATCATCGCCATGACCAAGCCGAAACTGTTTTGATGCGTCTTGCGCGTGGCAGCGGTATCGACGGGTTATCGGGCATGGCGGCGGTTCAATCGCTGGAAACTGAAGCTGGACCGCTTGAAATTATAAGGCCATTTCTGGACACGGACCCGGCTTTACTGGCCCGCATTGTGGCGCGGGCAAAACTTGGCTGGATCGATGATCCGAGCAATGAAGATGTGCAATTCGAAAGGGTACGCCTACGTAAAGCCGCCGATATGCTGAGCGAATTGGGCCTGACCCCGGCGGCGCTATCGCGTGCGGCAGCAGCCATGCGAGAGACACGCGATCACCTGGAAGCGCAAGCAACAACATGGCTAACTGCGCATGCTGGTTATCATTTTTGCGGATTTTATCGCCTCGACAAGACGGCGTTTATGGACCAGTCGATGGTTCTGCAAGTCCGCATTTTGCGCCATATTATGAGCCGCATGGGACCGGTTAGATTTGCGCCCGCTGAGCACAGCGTCGGCTATCTTGTGGCCGCGATCGCCGCGCAACCGCACGGCGCTCAAACACTCGGCGGATGCATTGTCCGTTGGCGCAGTGGCGATGTAATGGTCGGGCGCGAAGCCGCTGCGGTGACCGCGCAGGCGCGGATGCCATTATCCGGCAAGCCAGTCATCTGGGATCGGCGTTTTTCGATCAAAATTGCGTCCGGTAAAAAGGTTAAATCGGGTCTTTTTGCCGCGTCCCTTGGTGCGGCAGGTTTACGCCAGATAAAACAGGCTGGTGTCCAGCTACCAAAAGGGGTGCCTACGTGTTATCTCTATGTTTTACCAGCGATTTTTGACGCGCATGGGGTGCGAGATTGCCCGATTTTAAGCCCACAAAATCGGGTTAAAATGACACCATGGCAACCTAAACGACCCTATCTGCGTGACATGCAAGCCATGGCAGGCTGGTAATGTGATGGTGTCCTGCCTATATTATTTCCATAGATTGGCGCATCTTTGATGCAAGAAAGGTAAAAATCGTGAGCGGAATGAGAAACTTTGCGGTCTGGGTGGTTGTAGCCCTGATGTTGTTCACCTTGTTCAATATTTTTCAGGGTCCACGCAGCAACGCCACCAGTAACGAGATTAATTTTTCCCAGTTTACGGCGCAAGTTGACGCTGGAAACATTGCCGATGTCACCATTGAGGGCGACGCCATTAACGGCCATTACTCGGACGGATCGTCGTTCACGACATTTGCGCCACCTAATGATCCGCAATTGGTTCAGCGCTTGCAAGAGCGCGGTGTTGCAATTACTGCGCGCCCTGACCGCTCTGGTTCGCCGACATTGCTTGGTGTGCTCATCTCATGGTTCCCGATGCTGTTGCTGATCGGCGTATGGGTATTTTTTATGCGTCAAATGCAAGGTGGTGGTCGCGGCGCGATGGGCTTTGGTAAGTCCAAAGCTAAGCTGCTGACCGAAGCCCATGGCCGCGTCACGTTTGATGATGTTGCTGGCATTGATGAAGCCAAAGATGATTTGCTCGAAATTGTTGAATTTTTGAAGGATCCAGGCAAATTTCAGCGTCTTGGTGGGCGTATCCCTAAGGGCGCCCTGTTGGTTGGCCCTCCCGGTACCGGTAAAACGCTGCTGGCCCGCGCTATTGCTGGTGAAGCCAATGTACCGTTCTTTTCGATCTCCGGCTCAGACTTTGTTGAAATGTTTGTCGGCGTCGGTGCGAGCCGCGTGCGTGACATGTTCGAGCAGGCGAAAACCAACGCGCCATGCATTATTTTCATCGACGAAATTGACGCTGTCGGTCGCCATCGTGGGGCCGGTCTTGGCGGCGGTAACGATGAGCGCGAGCAGACCCTGAACCAATTGCTCGTCGAGATGGATGGTTTTGAAGCCAATGAAAGCATTATTCTCATCGCGGCAACCAACCGGCCAGACGTTCTGGATCCGGCACTGTTGCGGCCGGGACGGTTTGACCGCCAGGTGGTTGTGCCAAATCCAGATATAATCGGCCGCGAGAAAATTCTCAAAGTGCACATGAAAAAAACGCCGCTGGCGTCAGACGTTGAAGCGCGTACGATTGCGCGCGGCACGCCTGGCTTTTCGGGCGCTGACCTTGCCAATCTGGTGAACGAAGCTGCCTTGCTCGCCGCACGACGGGCCAAGCGTCTGGTGTCGATGCAGGAGTTTGAAGACGCCAAAGACAAAGTCATGATGGGGGCCGAACGCCGCTCAATGGTGATGACGGAAGAAGAAAAGCGTCTCACGGCCTATCACGAAGGCGGGCATGCGCTGGTTGCCATGAATATGGAAGCCTCAGACCCTGTGCATAAAGCCACGATTATTCCGCGTGGTCGGGCGCTGGGTATGGTGATGCGCTTGCCTGAGCGGGATCAATTGTCGGTAACGCGCGGCAAGATGAAAGCCGATCTGGCTGTTGCCATGGGGGGCCGCATCGCGGAAGAGCTAATTTTCGGCCATGAAAAAGTAACGTCAGGTGCGTCCTCCGATATACAAATGGCGACTAATATGGCGAAGGCCATGGTAACCCAGTATGGCATGAGCGAAGAAATGGGTCCGCTTGCCTATGGTGAAAATGAGCAGGAAGTATTTCTCGGTCATTCGGTTGCGCGCCAGCAAAATATGTCGGAAGAAACCCAACGTAAAATTGATGTGGAAATCCGTCGTCTGGTCGAAGAAGGTTACGATCAAGCTAAATCGATTTGCGAAGATAAAATGGATGATCTGCACACGATAGCCAAGGGGTTGTTGGAATTTGAAACACTTTCGGGTGATGAGATTTCAGATTTGCTGAACGGCAAAACACCCCAGCGTGACGAGACGGATAATACCCCAAGTGCTGGCGGGCCAGCTTCGCCATTCCCGAAAGTCGGCGGTGCCGGTGGTCAGCTTGGCGACCCCGAACCGCAGGGCACCTAAACGGCCCTTGGTGCACGATGACCGCGCACCGACCGCGCATATTCGGCATTGTTAATGTAACCGAAGATAGTTTTTCGGATGGCGGCAAGTTTCTTGCCCCATCGGACGCGCTCAGCCATGCTACCGCGCTGGCAGATGATGGTGCCGATGTGCTGGATATCGGGCCAGCTTCCAGCCATCCTGATGCGCGTGATGTTGACCCCGCTGATGAAATTGCGCGTTTGGCCGGCATCTGGCCTGCTTTGCGCCAGATTGGTCGGCCCATCTCGGTCGACAGTTTTCAGCCCGAAACGCAAAAATGGGCCGTCGAACATGGGGCTAATTGGCTGAATGATATTAATGGCTTTGCTGATGAGGGCATGCATGCCTTTCTGGCGGATGCCACATGTAATCTGGTCATTATGCATGCCATTCAAGCCAAAGGTATCGCCACGCGCGATGCCCCGCCCGACGGCGATATCTGGGACCATATTCTGACGTTTTTCGAGGTGCGTCTCGAAGCATTATCAAAGGCCGGTATTGCACCTGCCCGGTGTGTGCTCGACCCGGGTATGGGCTTTTTTCTGGGTAACCAGCCCGAAACATCATGGACCGTTTTGCGGCATATTGATCGCTTGAAATCTAGGTTCAACATGCCGGTATTGCTGAGTGTTTCGCGCAAGAGCTTTTTGCGCACGCTGGTCGGTTGCCCCCCTGATGCTGCGGGTCCGGCGTCGCTTTCTGCCGAACTTTATGCCGCGCGCCATGAGGTCGATTACATTCGCACACACGATGTAGGCCAACTGTCTCAGGCATTGCAGGTCACGGCGCGCCTTGGTGAAGATGCGGCTCGGTAATTTTCTGCAACAGCTTGTTACTTGATTGGGTATGCCCAAATCAGTCATAAGCCGTTTAATAGCCTCGGAGGTGTTATGAATCGCAAATATTTCGGGACGGACGGTATTCGCGGTCGCGTGAATACTGAAAAAATGACCGCAGAAATGGCGTTGCGTCTGGGCATGGCTTCCGGGCGTTATTTTCGCCGCGGCACACATCGCCATCGTGTCGTGATCGGCAAGGACACGCGCTTGTCCGGTTATATGATCGAACCTGCATTGGTGGCTGGCTTCACATCAATGGGCATGGACGTGTTTTTGTTTGGGCCAATACCGACGCCCGGCGTGGCGTTTTTGACCCGTTCGCTGCGGGCTGACCTCGGCGTGATGATTTCTGCTTCGCACAATGCCTTTCATGATAATGGCATCAAATTATTTGGGCCAGACGGGTTCAAACTTTCCGACGATATTGAATTCGAGATCGAAGCGCTGATGGATGCGCCAATGGATAGTGAATTAGCGGTGCCTGCCGAGTTGGGGCGCGCCAAGCGTATTGATGATAGTCAGGCGCGGTACATCGAATTTGCCAAGCGTACTTTTCCCCGTCAGCTGACCCTTGATGGTATTAAACTGGTGGTCGATTGCGCAAACGGGGCTGCCTATAAAGTTGCCCCGACTGCGCTTTGGGAACTGGGCGCAGAAGTCGTATCTATTGGCGCGTCGCCGGACGGTTTCAACATTAATAAAGGCTGCGGTTCGACCGATACGCGCCTGCTGATCGATACGGTGCTGGCCGAAAAAGCCGATATCGGCATCGCGCTCGATGGCGACGCAGACCGGCTGATTATTTGCGATCAAGATGGTCGGATTGTTGACGGTGACCAAATTATGGGTCTGGTCGCAACCGATTGGCACCGGCGAGAAATGCTGTCTGCGCCTGGCATTGTCGCAACGGTTATGTCTAATCTCGGGCTTGAGCGCTATCTTCAGGGCGAAGGGTTGGGTCTCGCCCGGACGAAGGTCGGCGACCGTTATGTCGTCGAACATATGCGCCAGCATGGTTATAATTTGGGCGGCGAACAATCGGGTCATATGGTGTTGTCGGATTTCTCGACCACGGGTGACGGGCTCATCGCAGCTTTGCAGGTTCTCTCAGTGATGAAACAACTGGATGCGCCGGTCGGTGATCTTTGTCGCCTTTTTGATCCCGTGCCGCAAATTCTGGAAAATGTGCGCTTCTCATCTGGCGTGCCCCTGGAAAATGAAGATGTGCAAGCCACGATCGCTGCCGCTGAAAAGCGGCTTGGCAATCAGGGGCGGCTGGTCATCCGCCCATCGGGTACCGAGCCCCTGATCCGCGTGATGGCCGAGGGCGATGACGCCATGTTGGTGCAAAACATTGTTTCCGAAATCGTTGATATCATTCAGTCGGTCGCCGCGTGAGGCAGGGATGAGCACACAAAGCCCTGCCACACCTGGCCGCGTGCTGGTTATCGCCGGCTCTGATAGCGGCGGCGGCGCGGGCATACAGGCCGACATTAAATCCATCATGGCGCAGGGTGCTTATGCAACCACGGCGATCACGGCACTCACCGCACAAAACACACAAGGCGTGCAAGATATTATGAATGTGCCGCCAGCTTTTGTGGCCCGCCAAATTTCCAGCGTGCTAGACGATATTGGCACAGACGTGATCAAAACCGGCATGTTGAGCCAGCGCACGATGATTGAGCAAGTCGCCGAAACGCTCATGGCTCTTGATCTTCCAATGGTCGTCGATCCGGTTATGGTCGCAACTTCTGGCGACCGGCTGCTGGCTGAAGATAATATCGCCGCGTTACAAGACTTGCTGGTAAATCACGCATTTTTGGTCACGCCAAACTTGCCGGAAGCCTCGTTGTTAACGCGCCGCGATGTTGACACACCCGATGATATGAAACGTGCCGCCGACACGCTGATGACGGCAGGCGCGCATGCCGCGCTCATTAAGGGTGGCCATGGTACAGGCCGCCTTGTTTGCGATTTACTGGCGTTGCAATCGGGTTTTGAGATGTTCGAGCATGAACGCATCGATACGCGCAACACACATGGCACGGGCTGTACGCTGGCCTCGGCCATTGCAGGTCAGCTTGCTGGGCAGATATCCCGCGACACACCCCCTGATCTCAAAGCTGCCACAGAGCGCGCGCTCATTTATGTTCACCGCGCGATCAAAGCCGCGCCGGACCTCGGGCAAGGCAATGGGCCACTGGGGCACCACGTGCCTGAGAATGCTTCTTAGTGAAGTACGCGCCTCAGGGTGATGTGCGTTAAAACTTCATCGCTAATTCAAGGCCAATAGTGCGCGGCGTCGGGGTTGGTGCACGCGTGGCCGGCCTTTTACCCGGCCTTTCCCGAAGCGGCGCAGACGATCGATCAGAGCGTCAAATTTCTGTTGCATCACTGGGCCTCGTAAACCTGTCACCGGCGCGTAATCCGGGGCACTCATAAAAAGGAAAAAAAATGAACGAAGTAAAACCCACAATATCTCGCTGGCACATTGGCAATGCCATTTCTGCCGTCACCCTAGCTTTGTTTGTAATTATTCTGACGACCGTGGTCGGCGATGGCGATGAACGCCGCATGGCATTCACTTTCGGCCAATACGGACTGTCGGTCGCTTTGTTGTTGGGCAGTTATGCTGTCTTGGTGCGCCGATCTTCATTTGGCACCGCCATGCTGTCCATGGCCTGGGCTGCCGGTCTCGGCTTTTATTTCGCACTTTATATGGTGTTGGGGAGTTTGCCGCCGTCTTTGGTGCAGGAAGGCCAGCGTGGGGCGGTCGTGTTTATCGGCTTGCTGTTGCTGTGGTGTGTCATTGGCTGCGTGGTTGCCGCGATCGGCTTTACCCACGACGACGACAAAATGCGCGCCGCGCAGGGCCAATAATTACAGCCGATACGTAGGCCATTTCTCCGACTAGTTCTCTCGTGAATCTGCGTTAGGAAAGCGCATATCGGCGGATGCGGATACGCTTTGCTTGCTTTTTGAGGCTAACCGACCTATATCGCTCTTGGGACACACCTCCCCAACGAGGTGCAACTATCTGAGAGGGTAGCTATATGACGATCAACTCGATGCCGGACATACGTCCGGGAAACCCGAATTTTTCTTCCGGTCCGTGTGCCAAGCGACCGGGATATTCCCTTCAAGCTTTGGAAAATGCCTGCCTCGGGCGTTCGCATCGGTCAAAACCCGGTAAAGCGAAGCTGGCTGAGGCCATTGATCGAACGCGCGCCGTGCTTGGCGTGCCGGATAATTATCATATCGGCATTGTGCCGGCGTCGGATACCGGCGCCTATGAAATGGCGATGTGGACCATGTTGGGTGCGCGCGGCCTTGATATTCTGGGCTGGGAAAGCTTTGGCAAGGGGTGGATTACCGATGCGGTGAAACAGCTTAAGCTGGACGATATGCGCGTCATGGAAGCCGAATACGGCGACTTGCCTGACCTCGCACAGGTCGATTTCACCCGCGACGTGGCCTTCACTTGGAACGGAACGACCTCGGGCGTGCGTGTACCAAACGGCGATTGGATCTCTGATGCCCGTGAAGGTCTTACTTTATGTGACGCCACATCAGCGGCGTTTGCCATGGACCTGCCGTGGCAAAAACTCGATGTCACCACCTATAGTTGGCAGAAAGTTCTGGGCGGGGAAGCCGCACATGGCATGCTGATTTTGAGCCCGCGCGCGGTCGACCGGCTGGAAAGCTATACCCCGCCATGGCCATTGCCGAAGGTTTTCCGCCTGACCAAGGGCGGCAAGCTGATCGACGGTATTTTCCGCGGCGAAACGATCAACACGCCGTCCATGCTGGCAGTCGAAGATTATATCGATACGCTGAAATGGGCCGAAGGCCTTGGCGGATTGAGCGGGCTATTGGCCCGTGTTGATGCAAATATGGCAGTGCTGAGCGATTTTGTTGCGGCGTCGAACTGGGCTGACTTTTTGTGTGCGGACCCGGCCAATTTGTCGACAACATCTGTTTGCCTGAAAATTTCTGACACCGACATTGCGGCGCTTGATGGCGATGCGCAGGGCACGTTTGCCAAGCGTCTTGCTGGCTTGCTGGACGCCGAGGGCGTGGCATTCGACATTGGTGCTTATCGCGATGCCCCGGCGGGCCTGCGCATTTGGGCCGGGGCCACGGTTGAAGCCCAAGACCTTGCTGCGCTAATGCCTTGGCTAGACTGGGCGTTCGCAACTGCTAAAGCCGAACTTTAGCTAAATATTTCTGACCTGATGGAGGCTCCCATGCCCAAAGTTTTAATTGCAGACAAAATGAGCCCGCGCGCCGAAGAGATTTTCAAGGAACGCGGCATTGATGTGGACGTTATTACCGGCCTTGAACGTGATGAACTGATCAAGATTATCGGCGACTATGACGGTATGGCCGTGCGCTCTTCGACAAAAGCGACGCCGCCGGTGCTGGAAGCTGCCACAAATATGAAGGTGATCGGTCGCGCAGGCATCGGGGTTGATAATATCGACCTGCCCAGCGCCACGGCGCAAGGCGTTGTGGTCATGAACACGCCGTTTGGCAACTCGATAACCACGGCCGAGCACGCCATTGCCATGATGTTTGCGCTGGCCCGCGACATTCCTGCCGCCGACGCGTCGACGCAGGCCGGCAAATGGGAGAAAAGCAAGTTTATGGGCGTCGAGCTGACCAATAAAGTGCTAGGCATCATTGGCTGCGGCAATATAGGTTCCATCGTTGCCAGTCGCGCATTGGGCCTGAAAATGCGCGTGGTCGCGTTTGACCCGTTTTTAACGCCTGAACACGCTGTAGAAATCGGCGTTGAGAAAGCCGAGCTGGACGACGTATTGGCGCGGGCAGATTTCATCACTCTGCACACGCCGCTGACCGACAAAACGCGCAATATCATTGATGCGGCTGCGCTCGCTAAAACCCGTAAAGGCGTGCGCGTAATTAACTGCGCGCGCGGCGGGCTGATTAATGAGCCTGATCTCAAAGACGCGCTGGATAGCGGCCAGGTGGCCGGTGCGGCGTTGGATGTTTTTGAAAATGAACCGGCTAAGGAAAGCATTTTCTTCGGCATGGAAAACGTCGTATGCACCCCGCATTTGGGTGCCGCGACCAGCGAAGCGCAGGAAAACGTGGCTATTCAGGTCGCCGAACAAATGGCTGATTACCTGATGACCGGCGCCGTAACCAATGCTATCAACATGCCGTCCATCTCGGCTGAAGACGCCCCGCGCCTGCGCCCGTTTGTTGCGCTGGCGGAAAAACTGGGTTTGTTC
>DKNW01000053.1:3301-3730 GCA_002469805.1 Rhodobiaceae bacterium UBA7378 | reverse complement strand
CTAAAACTGATTGTTAACGACGACGACCAATGCGCCCAACATAGCGCATCGCCCATTTAATCTCTGTATCTCTCGGCTGCAGTGTGCCGGCAATGGTTATTTGCTGGCATCGTTGGGGAATGCCCGCTTCACCCATATACACGCTTTCTTCAATATTCAGAACCAAGTCAGCCTGCGGCGCAAACCGAAACTGCCAGCCATGTCCGTTGCGCGACACCAGCAGCACGCTTGTTCCACCGGCCTGCAATGTCGCTGTCACTTGCGGGTGTAGGTGAAAGCGCAAATGAAACCGCGCAGCTCGATATTCGTGCTTAACCGATGCGGGCATGAGCAAGTCTTCGCCCCGCAGGTCTTCCCCACTAGCGTCGACAAATAGCCGCCGGTGATAGCGGACACCATGGCTCGCGGAAAATTGCTCGTGACCGGATC
>DKNW01000053.1:0-2988 GCA_002469805.1 Rhodobiaceae bacterium UBA7378 | reverse complement strand
AAAATTGCTCGTGACCGGATTCGAGCCACACGCCGGTCGCGTCTTCAACCCGCCGGCAGGTGACATGCCAATTTTCGGGCTTTAGCCGGTGGCCCAGAACACGCGCGGCCAGCCCGCTGCGGATAAACGGGTCTTCAATATCTGTGTCAAAGCCGAAAGCGGAATGTGCGGCCACCCCGCGCGAGGCCAAATGCCATTTCTCGCCATGCACTAAATTGGGACCACAATTCACAATAATGCGGTCCTGACCATGGCTCATTTCCAACGATAATGGTGCAGCGTGGCTGGTTTCGGTGCCCGGTCCGCCTCGGGCTTGCCCGACATCAACAAGCAGGCACAACTTTCCGCAAGTCAGGCGTTGATAGCCGCTACGTTGGGCGTAACTCATGACATTTTTTGAGCTGTGCCGGTCGAGCAAGGGTGCAATTTCAGACGCCGTGCGCTGTGTTGCGCCGTTAAACAGCGCGAGGCCGCCATCGGGATGACACACCATCCCCAGCATGGCCTGCATGCGCTTGCGGGTTTCAACCAGAGAGCCGGGGATTTGCACCGCTCGTGCGCTCAGGCCGGACTCCAGCGCCAAAATATGACTTAGAATATCGGCAAGGGTTTCTGGCGACCGACTGACATGGCCACCATCGGCGAGAATTTGCCGGCGCAATTCCCGCAAGATAATCTCCATGCCAAGGCGCACCCATTTACCGTCATTAGAAAAGGCCAGCCCAGCATGGGCTAGGCCGAAAGCCCCGATAAGGCGCTGCACCCCATTATTCTCCTCATCGACGCATTTCGATAGAAATTTTGACTGCTGGTTTAATGCCTGTCGAATTTTGTCCGCATCGCGGCGTTCAAGCTCAGGCATAATCGTGGGCAGTGCGGCGCTCCAATTCATCAGCCGCCGGGCGATAATGTGCGGCCGCATCGCCTCTTTCACCCGCACGGGATTGCGCCTAATCCAGTCTTGGATATAAAACGCAGCAGCGCGTGGCCCTCGCGGTGCTTGCAGCGCGCACACATGACGAAGCCAGTCAAAACCGTGCAACGCCTCAACCCATTTGGTGTTGGCAACGGGCACCTCAAACGGCGATGTGTCGGCGACCTTAACCAGCGCACCGGTTAAGGTGTAATCGCCAGCTAGCCAATTTTCACCGCGAACCGGATCGCCGGGCTTCAAGTCGGGTGGATACAGGCTAACGAGATTTGTAGCTTCGGTTAGAAATTTGCTGCTGAGATTGACCGGGCTGCGAAACCGGCGTTTTAGGCTAACGCGCGTGTCACGCGCCATGGTTGATAAAATTTCCAGAAATAGGCCCAGCTTGCGTGCGCGGCTCATCAGGTCTGCCCGGCCTCGCGTAATGTGGCGATATTCTCGGCGTAATGCGCGGAGCCACCTTTAAACGTGGCGGTGCCGGCGACCAGAACATCCGCACCGGCGGCGATGGCTTGGCCCGCGGTCTCCCGATTCACGCCGCCATCAACTTCCAACTCGATAGCGCGGCCCGACGCGTCAATGCGCTCTCTGATAGCGGATATTTTGTCCAGCTGGCTCGGAATAAAACTCTGCCCGCCAAACCCCGGATTAACCGACATGACCAGCACGAGATCTGTCAGGTCGAGCAAATGGTCGAGCACGCTGATCGGCGTGGCCGGATTAAGCGATAGCCCCACGCGGCAACCAGCATTGCGGATCGCTTGCGCAGTACGGTGCGGGTGGGGTCCAGCTTCGGGGTGGAAGGTAATAATATCTGCTCCCGCTTCGGCAAATGCATCAATATAAAGGTCAACCGGCGCAATCATGAGGTGCACATCCAGCGGGCACTGCGCGTGGGGTTTGATGGCTTTGACGACATCTGGTCCTATAGTGATATTCGGCACAAAATGCCCGTCCATCACGTCGACATGGACGTAATCGCATCCGGCAGCGCATATGGCCGCCACTTCCTCGCCCAGACGGGCGAAGTCGGCTGAAAGAATGGAAGGCGCAATTTTTACGGACCGCATAATTTTTCATTAATCCTATTTGAGCCGCCGCGCAAGATATCACTCACATGGAGGGGGTTGCTTTCCTGTGGAAACGCGCCGCAAAAAACCCGTCGCACCCACCAACATCGCCCAAAACTGCTGGTGTCGTGCGTAGATAGCCGGTCGAGGTTGCCGCCACCGCCAACGCTGGTGGCAGATCAGCTGCGCTAATCGGCTGTAGGTCAAAATCTGGTTGCGCGTTCAGAAATGCGTCGGCAATCGCCTCACCCTCGGTCGGTTCCAGTGAACACACACAGTATACCAGTATCCCGTCGGATGCCGTGGCCGTCGCCGCGCGGTCGAGCAATAAGCGTTGCAAGGCGGCACTTTTTTCTATGTCGCCCCTGCGCCGGTGAAGCGGCAAGTCGGGATGACGTCTTATAGTGCCGGTTGCCGAACACGGCGCATCTAGCAAAACCCGGTCGTAGCGCTGCGGCGGTGTCCAATCGACAAGGTCTGCCACAATGGTTTCGGCCGCAAGGCCGGTGCGCGCCAGATTGCTCTTAAGGCGTTTCAGCCGATTTTCAGACTGATCAAGTGCCTGCACATGCGCGCCAAGTGCCGCGAGTTGCAGCGTTTTCCCACCAGGAGCCGCGCATAAATCCAGCACCCTATTGCCCACGCCCGCGTTCAATAATGGCGCGGCAAGCGTGGCGCTAATGTCCTGCACCCACCAGGTGCCAGCATCGAAACCCGGCAGGCGGGTCACGTCGCCGGTTGCCGCAAGGCGCAGGCATGTCGGGGTCAATGCGTGGCCGGTGTCGGGGTTTTCGGCTTGCCATTTTTGTAAGGCGTCCGCGTCGCGAAACTGCAAGTCAAGCGGCGGAGTCTGTCGCAGAACGGTTTCAATACTGGCTGTTTCCGCTGCTCCATATGCGTCTTGCCAGCCTTGTGTCATCCAATCGGGCAGGTCTGACGGCGCAGGCTCCGGCACGCCATTTTCACTGACCCGCCGCAAAACCGCAT
>DKNW01000059.1 GCA_002469805.1 Rhodobiaceae bacterium UBA7378 | reverse complement strand
TCAAATCCTGCCACTCCGACCAGTTTCGCCTCTCATTTACGGAAGCGCTCAAGACGTTTACGCGTCTTTTCAATCGCCTTCTGGTTCTCCTCAAACGACAGTTTTCCATCATCATTCGCGTCTATTTTGTTGAAGCGCTTGAGTTGAGCGGCGCTAAACTCTTCTTTCGAAATAAATCCGTCATCATTCGTATCGGTCCGATCGAACAAAATACGTTGAATTTTTCCGCCGTTTTGGGCGGCAACCGGCGCGATCAGCGTTGTCATAAGGCCTGCGCCCACTAAGCTGGAAACTACTAAGCCGCTTATTAATATCTTTTTCATGCAAGACCTTTCCCGTTCAAAATGCTCGAAAATATAGTAGGGTCATCGGAGAAATGTGACCAGCGGAGATTTTTTGCATGTTGAGCTTCCATACGGACATGGATTTTGAATATGGCGTTGCCGACCAGCTTTCGCCGCGCATTCGGCGTGTTATCGCAAATAATCCCAGCGCCTTCACATTTACCGGCACAGGCACTTACATTATTGGCACGGGCGATGTTGCCGTCATCGACCCCGGCCCCCTTTTGGACCCCCATGTCGACGCAATTTTAAACGCGCTTGGACCCGATGAGCATGTCAGCCACATTTTAGTCACGCACACACATCTCGACCATTCGCCGGCCTGTGCACCGCTGCAAGCGCGCACGCAAGCCCCTATTTACGGATGCCCTCCACCAAAACCAGAAAGCTTTGACGGCCCGCGTCTCGAAGAAGATGCCGATGATGCCTTCAAGCCAGACCATATTGTGCACGATGGCGACCTTATTCGAGGCGGGGATTGGACATTGGAATGTGTCGCCACGCCCGGCCATATGGCGAACCATGTTTGTTATGCATTGCAGGAAGAAAAAACGCTGTTCACGGGCGATCATGTCATGGGCTGGTCGACCAGCATCATCGCGCCGCCGGATGGCAATATGCAGGATTACATGAACTCGCTCGACCGGCTTTTGACCCGCGACGACGAACTATACTGGCCAACGCATGGCCCGTGCATCCCCAACCCGAAGGAATTTGTCGACGGCTATATCCAGCACCGTCGCAACCGCGAACAACAAGTGCTGGATCGCCTCTCGGCTGGCGACACGCGCATTATCGACATGGTTGCGGTGATGTATGCTGATGTTGATAAGCGCCTACACCCCGCCGCCGCGCTGTCGGTTTTTGCACATATGCAAGATCTGGTCGCACGCAAGCGTGTAAAATGCGCAGGGCAAGTTGCCCTTGATAGCGAGTTTACCCTGCTTTAGGGCAAATGCTGTATGGCGTATGCGGATCGCCCATTTTTGGCTAATTGGCTTTTTGCGCAACCAACGTCATAAAATCACTAATGCGCCCTGCATTCACCCCAAGGTCAGACAGGCCGACCCGCGATGCCGAGCGCATATCTACACGCACATTACCGGCGCTTTGCGTCAGCCGGATAACAACGTCATCGCGGAAACCGAAAAACGGTGTTGCTGCTGTGGCCTCGATGTAACCGAGATTTTCCTTTTCCGCGTGGACTTGCCAGCCAAGCTCCTTCACCGTATCGCGCACAAGCGAAAATGCATCCGGCCTGGACATCGCAAGCATGGTCGGCACGATGCCCGTATAATAGGCCTTCTGAGCAGCAAGAACATCTTGATCAATCTCCAGGCTATTGTCAGTCGATGCCCGCTGGCGCGGCACTTCCACAAATGTCGGCGGGTCTTCCAGATCCGTCGTAATATCGTGGATCATCGGCACACCGGCACCTGTTCGCACAGTATTCAAGGGCGCGGACACGACAATCAGAGCTACAACCAGACCAAGCGTGGCCGATTTCCCATGCGCATTATTGCCCCGCACTCCGCCAATAACGCCGATGAGAGATAAAAGCACTGCGAGCAGCCCCATCAAGGTCGCCACAGCGAATGCCAGCAATGCCGGACCGAAGTCGACAAAGCTGAGGCGATAGGTGCCCCCGGCAATCATCATGACAAACGGCGATAATACGGCGAGACGCAAGCCCCAGATTGCAGCCCATTTTGAGATGTTTTTCGACATTACTATTCCGCCACAGCTTCAGCAGTTGGCAATGTGTATTCGGCAAATTGCTGGCGCAGCGTCAGCTTCTGAATTTTCCCTGTCGCTGTATGCGGAATTTCATCGACGAAAGCAACGTCGTCCGGCATCCACCATTTCGCTATTTTGCCTTCAAGATAGCCCAGCACTTCTTCCTTACTTAGTTCGGCGCCTTCATTTGGTACAATGATCAAAAGTGGTCGCTCATCCCATTTCGGATGGGCGATGCCGATAACAGCGGCTTCCATAACGTTTTCGTGGCCGACAGCAATGTTCTCAATTTCGATCGAAGATATCCACTCGCCACCCGACTTGATCACATCCTTCGAGCGGTCAGTGATTTGCATGAAACCAAGCGGATCGATTGTGGCAACATCGCCCGTATCGAAGAACCCATCCTTATCGAGAATATCGCCGCCATCGCCCTTGATATACTCACCGACAATAAACGGCCCACGCACCATCAAATGACCAAACGCCTTACCGTCGCGCGGCAACTCATTGCCATCATCATCGGTAATTTTCATTTCAACCAGATAAGGCGGGCGACCCTGCTTCACCTTAATGTCCATCTGTTCGTCGAATGACATGGTTTCCATTCCCGACTTAAAGCTCGCAATCGAGCCAAGCGGCGATGTTTCCGTCATACCCCATGCGTGTTTGACCGACACATTATAGTCGCGCTCAAATTTCTCAAGCATGACGCGCGGCACGGCAGAACCACCGATGGTCACGGTTTCGAGCACCGGCAATTCGAGATTATTGGTTTCCATATGCTGCATCAGCATCAGCCAGACCGTCGGCACGGCCGCGGTGAACGTCACCGCTTCCTCTGTCAAAAGCTGATAAATGCTCTCGCCATCCATATTCGGTCCCGGATTGACAATTTTTGCGCCAACTGCCGGTGCACTAAAGGCCAGCCCCCACGCATTGGCATGGAACATTGGCACCACGGGCAACAGGCTGTCGGTGCTGCGCAGGCCCATAACGTCGGAGGAGTTACCGACTAGCGTGTGCAAAACATTTGAGCGGTGCGTATAGCACACGCCTTTCGGATTGCCGGTTGTACCAGATGTGTAGCAGATGCCACATGGCGCACGCTCATCAACCTCGACCCAGTTGAAGTCACCCGACTGGCCATCAATTAGGTCTTCATAGCAATGCACATTCGACAGTGTTGTCTCAGGCATATGAGCAGCGTCCGTCATAATGATGAAGCCTTTCACGCTCGGAATTTCTTTCTCGATGCCTTCAAGGATTGGCACAAAACTCAGATCGGTGAAAATCACCTTATCGCTTGCATGGTTGATGATGTAGCTCAACTGCTCCCCAAACAAACGCGGATTCAACGTGTGGTAAACACCGCCAATGCCGGTAATGCCGTACCAAGTTTCAAAGTGACGGTGGGTGTTCCACGCCAATGTCGCCAAAACATCACCCTGGCTGAAGCCAAGACTGCCCAGCGCCTGCGACAGCTTACGCGCGCGCAAATGCGCATCGGCATATGTTTCGCGGTGAATATTTCCCTCTACGAGACGCGAAACAATTTCGCGCTCTGGATGATTAATCAAGGCATGATCAAGTATCCTGTTTACCAGAAGCGGCACGTCCTGCATGGCACCAAACATAATGTGTTCCCCCCAAAGAAATTGTTGTTCGATTTACGAACTTGTGCCTAATCTTGCCGTAAAGGGGCCGGGTAAGTCCAGCCCAAGTGAGGGAAAAAAAGTGACAATTCTAAATTTAAGCGCCAAGCAAGTTGGCGAAAAAATCGGCAAGGGTGAACTAAGCGCGGTCGAAATCACCAATTTTTTTATCGACCGCATAGAAAAATACAATCCCGATATAAACGCGGTCATCGACACACGGTTCGAAAAAGCGCTAGACGAAGCCAAACAAGCCGACGCCGATCGCGTGGCCGGAAAAACCAGCGGCCCCTTGCACGGGATGCCCATGACAATTAAAGACGCGTTCGAAGTCATCGGGCTAACTTGCGATGTTGGGCATGCGCCCTTTGCTGGCACAGTATCGACAGCCGACGCTGTTATCGTGCAACGGCTGAAAGCCGCCGGAGCCATTATCATCGGTAAAACCAACACGCCGCTTCTGTGCTCCGATCTGCAGAGTTACAATGATATTCACGGAACGACCAACAATCCGCACAATGTCGCGCACACACCCGGCGGGTCTTCCGGCGGATCGGCAGCGGCGTTGACTGCGGGGTTCACGCCGCTTGAATATGGAAGCGATATTGGCGGTTCAATCCGCACGCCGTCACATTTTTGCGGGCTTTTCGGCCATAAACCGACTTACGGTATTATACCCCAGCGCGGGCACGTACCCCCCGTTCATGGCGCGATGAGCGCGCCCGCTATCAATGTGGTTGGCCCGATCGCGCGGTGCATGGACGATATCGACATGGCGTTTGAAATCACTGTCGGCCTAGAAGCGCCTGAAGCCGCAGGCTTACAACTCAATCTGCCCGATGCACGCGTAAAGACGGCCAAGGATTTGCGCGTCGGCATATGGGCCAGCGATCCGTATTGTCCAGTCGATAACGAAATCACTGCCGGTATTGAGACCGCAGCGCGCACGCTGGAAGCAGAAGGCGCAACAGTGAAAGACATCGCGCCGCAATTCACGTTAGCTGAAAATCACGAGATTTATCTCATGCATCTATGGCCAATCGTCGGGGCCGAATTTGCGGCATCCGAGATTGACGCAATGACAAAGCTAGTTGCCAATGCCGCGCCGGATGACAAATCGGCTAATGTCATGCAGGCGCGCGGCACCTTGCTGCCATATCGCGAATGGCTTGTCTGGCGCGAAATGCAAGCGCATATCGTGGCTAAATGGGCCAAGCTTTTCGAAGATATTGATGTTTTGCTGTGCCCAGTCACGCCAACACCAGCTATGCCGCACATGCAGGACAAACCTATCGGCGAACGAGAGATAATGGTTAATGGCAAATTGCGACCCTATTTAGACAATATTGTTTGGGCAGGTCTGGCCTCATTGAGCGGCCTACCGTCAACCGCTGTACCGCTTGGCAAGCATAGTTCGGGCCTGCCGATCGGCATGCAAGTTATTGGACCGGCTTATGGTGATAAGACAACCATGGCGACCGCGCGCATGCTCGAACAGGCTGGATATAGTTTCCAGCGTCCAGAGGCGTATTGCTAAGTCGATATCACGAAAGAATTACGGATAAAGGCGCTCAGTCTGCCAGTCATCCTCAGCCGTAGGACGCGCATAGATTAGCCGGTCGTGCAAACGGTGGGCGCCGTCTTGCCAAAACTCGATCCGCAACGGTGTAATGCGTTGCCCCGACCAGTGCGGCGGGCGCGGTATATCCGCTTCACCTTCATATCGCGCGATCATATTGGCATATGATGCATCTAGTTCTGCGCGGTCTGCCAGGGGGCGTGATTGTTGTGATGCCCAAGCTCCAAGGCGACTTTCTCTGCTACGCGATGCGAAGTACGCATCCGCCTCATCATCCGCAACAATGCTTACCGGACCCTGAATACGCACCTGTCGTTGCAGGCTTTTCCAGTGAAAACACAATGCCGCGCGCGGCATGGCCGATAATTCAGTTCCCTTGCGGCTTTCGAAATTTGTATAAAACACAAAGCCACGTTCATCATGGCCTTTCAACAGCACCATACGTACATTGGGGTGCCCGTCTGCATCGGTTGTCGCGAGAGCCATAGCGTTGGGGTCGTTTACTTCTGCTCCGGTAGCATCTGCTATCCAGATATCAAATAATCCAAAGGGATCCTCGTGCGGCGTGTCGAAATTCATCATCGGTACTTGCTTTGACATTTTGCTTTGGCGTATTGCTTGGGTGTCTGAGATTTTTTCATCACCCTGTTCTGGTTATATAAGATTATGGCGCGCGCTTCCCACAATAATTTACCGTTAATGGTCAACCCGATTTTGGCCGCCATGCTCGCGGGCTATATGGTCGCGGCATGCAGCACGCCGCCAACGAGCACGACATTTACGAATAATTTCCAACAAGGCGTCATGGCCTATGATCGGGGCGACTACGCGGCGGCGCGCACGTATTGGCAACCCCTCGCCGACAATTACGATCTCGCCGCTTTGCGCAATATCGGTCATTTATATCGCCTTGGGCAAGGCGTTGCGCGCAACAAGGCGAAGGCAGCAGATTATTACAGGCGTGCGGCGGAACTGGGCTTTGCACCGGCCCAGCTTAATCTCGCGCAAATGCTGGAAGCCGGTGATGGCATCGCGCGCGACGCGCGCGCGGCGCAAAATTGGGCAACCCGTGCGGCGCAATCTGGCTACGCCCCGGCACGCGCATGGCTCGCTGTTTTGAATTAGCGCCTATGCCATCGGACTAGGCTTTGCGTGCAGAGCAGTTTATACAGAAGCATAGACATTTTCGACGGGGTAGAACATGCAAGAACTAATGCGCGGAAAACGCGGGCTGATTATGGGCGTCGCCAACCAGCGCTCCATCGCCTGGGGCATTGCCAAGGCGTGTGCCGATGCTGGGGCTGAATTAGCCTTTACCTATCAGGGCGAAGCGCTGGAGCGGCGCGTTCGTCCCTTGGCCGAAAGCGTGAACGCCGATATTGTCCTGCCTTGCGATGTTACCAACGCCGCCAGCATGGACGCTGTATTCGATACATTGGCGCGCGACTGGGGAAAGCTGGACTTCGTGGTGCACGCTATCGCCTTTGCCGATAAGGACGAATTGACTGGGCGGTATGTGGACACATCGCCGGAGAATTTCCAAATGAGCCTCAATATTTCTTGTTTCAGCTTCACGGCTGTGGCGCATCGGGCCGAAAAACTGATGACTGATGGCGGTTCGCTGGTCACGCTTTCCTATTACGGCGCAGAAAAAGTTATCCCGCACTATAATGTCATGGGTGTGGCCAAAGCCGCGCTGGAAGCTAGCGTGCGTTACCTGGCAGCTGATCTGGGGCCGAAAAACATTCGCGTTAATTCAATCTCAGCCGGACCGATCAAAACGCTCGCCGCGGCCGGCATTTCCGGTATGCGGACGATGCTGAAATGGAACGAAGAAAACGCCCCCATGCGCAAAAACGTAACCATTGAAGAGGTCGGCAATTCGGCGCTGTATTTACTGTCGGATCTGGGGACCGGCGTCACGGGCGAAAATCATCATGTCGATGCAGGCTATAATGCCATTGGCATGGGCGTTGTGGACGCGGATTAGGGGCGAAACATGTCGCATAACAGCTTTGGTCATCTGTTCCGGGTCACGACTTGGGGTGAGAGCCACGGCCCGGCACTTGGGTGCACCGTGGATGGCGCACCGCCGCGCGTGCCGATCACGGCGGAGGAAATTCAGCACTGGCTTGACCAGCGCAAACCGGGCCAGAACCGTTTCACAACCCAGCGGCGCGAAGCCGATGAGGTGAAAATCCTGTCCGGCGTGTTCGAACACCCCGAAACCGGCGCGCAGGTGACAACGGGCACGCCCATCCAGCTCATGATAGAAAACACCGACCAGCGATCGAAAGATTACAGCGATATAAAAGACAAATACCGCCCGGGTCACGCGGACTTTACCTATATGGAAAAATACGGCATCCGCGATTATCGCGGGGGCGGACGTCAGTCGGCGCGTGAAACCGCGGCCCGGGTTGCGGCCGGTGCCATTGCCCGCAAAATTTTACCAGAAGTCACCGTTCGCGGCGCGCTGGTACAAATGGGTCCGCACGCCATAGACCGCAATAATTGGGATTGGGACGAGGTCCAAAACAATCCGTTCTGGTGCCCTGACAAAGATGCGGCGGCAGCTTGGGAGGGCTATCTTGACGACGTACGCAAAGCTGGCTCGTCCTGCGGTGCGGTCATTGAAATTGTCGCATCCGGTGTGCCCGTCGGCTGGGGCGCGCCAGTATATGGCAAGCTCGACACCGAATTGGCCGCTGCCATGATGAGCATTAATGCCGTGAAAGGCGTCGAGATAGGCAATGGCTTTGCCGCCGCCGCGCTAAGCGGTGAAGAGAACGCCGACGAAATGATACGCGAAGGCGATACAGTGGGCTTCACAAGCAACCATGCCGGCGGGGTGCTGGGCGGCATTTCAACTGGTCAGGACGTTGTTGTCCGGTTTGCAGTCAAACCAACCTCGTCGATTTTGACGCCACGCAAAACCGTGGACCGCGCTGGCGATGAAACCGAAATTGTCACTAAAGGCAGACATGATCCATGCGTCGGTATTCGCGCTGTGCCCGTTGGCGAGGCGATGATGGCATGCGTGCTCGCCGACCAGAAATTACGCCATATTGGGCAAACGGGGGCCGCACCGGTCTAATGGATCGCCCTGCTCCGCGCCTTTATCTGATTACACCGCCGCAGCTAGACGTGGACGCATTTGCGCAAACGCTGGATGCGACCCTGCAGGCTGGCGATGTGGCATGTCTGCAAATCCGTTTGAAACAGGCCGACGGTTCACCAGCTGATGACCAGATCATTTGCAAGGCCGCCGAGACTTTATGTCCGCTCGCCCATCAGCACAATGTCGCGGTTCTGCTGAACGATCGCCCAGATCTCGCACGCGAGTTAGGGTGCGATGGTGTTCATATCGGGCAACAAGACATGCCCTATAAACAAGCACGGGCGTTGCTGGGGCCGGAGGCGATCATCGGCGTTACCTGCCATGCCTCGCGCCATTTGGCGATGCTTGCAGGCGATGCGGGTGCTGATTATGTGGCGTTCGGCGCATTTTTCGACACACAAACCAAAGACACGACGGCGCAAGCCACACCCGATATTCTGACATGGTGGCAGGAGGTTATGGAACCGCCTTGCGTCGCGATCGGCGGCATCACACCCGAAAATGGTGCAGAGCTGACCATGGCAGGTGCCGATTTTCTAGCCGTCTCAAGCGGCGTATGGGACCACCGCGACGGGCCGGTAGCCGCTATGCGTGCGTTTGATGAGATTTTTGCGCGTCATCGCTAACGCAGCTCGAAATTTCCTTTTTCAAATCAACCTTGCGTGCTATCAGAGCGCAACAATGCTTACGAGGCGTGCAACATGAAAATCAACGGCAATGAAATCCGTCCTGGAAATGTGATCCAGCACAATGGCAGCCTGTGGGCGGTCGCAAAGCTGCAACACGTCAAACCGGGCAAGGGCGGGGCATTTGCCCAGGTGGAGTTGAAAAACCTGTTAAACGGCTCAAAGCTGAACGAGCGCTTCCGCTCTTCGGAAACTGTTGAGCGGGTGCGGCTTGAACAAAGCGACTATCAGTTTCTCTACGAGGCTGACGGCATGCTGGTATTTATGAACACTGATAATTACGAGCAAATAGAATTGCAAAGTGATTTCGTCGGCGAGCGGGCCGCGTTTTTGCAGGATGGCATGATGGTCGTTGTCGAAAGCCACGAAAACCAACCGATCGGTGTGCGCCTGCCTGACCAAGTTACATTGAAAGTGCAAGAAACCGAACCGGTAGTCAAAGGTCAGACAGCTGCATCATCTAACAAGCCGGCAATGCTTGAAAATGGCGTCCGCATTATGGTGCCGCCATTTGTTGAGGCTGGTGACAAGATCGTTGTCGACACAAGCGAAGTCACCTATATCAAGCGTGCCGATTAGCGCATGGCTATTCAATCACCTACGCTAAACGTTATGCGCGCCGCCGCCGAAAAAGCTGGCCGCGCGCTGCGGCGGGATTTTGGTGAGGTTGAAAAACTTCAAGTATCACAAAAAGGGCCTGGCGATTTTGTAACGAATGCCGACCTCAAAGCCGAAAGCATTATCCGCGAAGAGCTACAAAACGCGCGACCCGGCTACGGGCTTTTAATGGAAGAAAGCGGCGAAATAGAGGGGCCGGACAAAACCCATCGCTGGATTGTCGACCCGTTGGACGGCACCACCAATTTTATGCATGGCATTCCTCATTTCGCTATTTCGATCGCGCTGGAGCGCGAAGGGAAACTGGTTGCCGGACTGATTTATAATCCGGTGACAGATGAAATTTTTCTTGCCGAACGCGGCCAAGGTGCATTTGCGCATAATACCCGCTTGCGGGTCGGCGGGCGGACCCGCATGTCGGATGCTGTTTTTGCTTGCGGTGCACCTCATGGCGAACGCGAGGGTCGCCCTGAATTTATTCAGGAGATGGATACGCTGCTGCCGAAGGTTGCCGGTATTCGCCGCTTTGGAGCCGCTGCGCTGGATCTGGCTTATGTCGCCGCCGGGCGTGTCGATGGCTTTTGGGAACGCGGCCTTGCCCCGTGGGATATGGCGGCGGGCATCATCATTGTACGCGAAGCAGGTGGGTTGGTGTCAGACGCAAAAAATGGCAGTAAATATTTCGAAACCGGCACGGTCGTCGCCGCGAACGAAGCCCTGCATGGCGATCTGTTAAAAAACCTGCCTTAAGATTAATTTGAAAATTATTTATTCGGCGGCCTGCCGCCCGAATTGCAACGCCACAAGGCGGGCATATAACCCGCCTGCCGCCAACAATGCCTCGTGGCCGCCACTAGCAATCACCTGCCCATCGGCCATGACAACGATACGATCGGCTTTCAACACCGTGGCAAGGCGGTGCGCGATTACCAGCGTTGTTTTATTTACCATCAGATTAGAGAGCGCTTTTTGCACGAGAACTTCGCTCTCGGCATCGAGCGCGCTGGTTGCTTCATCGAGCAATAACACCGGCGCCGCGCGTAAGATTGCCCGTGCAATAGCAATGCGCTGGCGTTGCCCGCCCGACAAAGTGACCCCGCGCTCACCAAGTTCCGTGTCATAGCCCTCCGGCAACCGCGCAAGAAATTCGTGGGCTTGTGCCGCATGCGCCGCCGCCATTACCTCATCACGCGTCGCGTCGGGACGCCCGAACCGAATATTCTCAAACGCTGTCTTGGCGAAAATTACGGTTTCCTGAGGTACCACCGCTAGTGCGGCGCGCAAATCCGTCGGGTCAGTTGTGTTTAAGGCAACGCCGTCCAGCGTGATTTGCCCGTGCTGAGGGTCATAAAACCGGGACAAAAGTTGGAACACAGTGCTTTTGCCGGCTCCAGATGCCCCGACCAGCGCCACTGTTTCGCCCGGTGATATGATCAGAGAGAAATCTTTAAGCGCCGAAATATCAGGGCGGGTCGGATAACTAAAACTGACATTGTCAAAGCCAATATGCCCTTTAACGGGCTGCGCAATGGCAACCGGATTTGCAGGCGCGGTAATCTGCGGTTCGACACGCAAAATCTCCACAAGGCGTTCGGTTGCACCTGCCGCCAACTGCACCTCGCCCCAAACCTCGGAAAGTGCGCCGATCGATGTCGCGCATAAAACCGCGTAGATAATAAACTGCCCCAGCATGCCGCCGGTCATCGTGCCTTGCACAACATTTTGCGCTCCGATCCACAAAATGCCGACAACGCCCGCAAAAACCAGCACGATAGCAATCGCCGTCATGCCCGAGCGGGCAAGAATACGCAAATTGGCCGTGTCGAACGAATTTTCAACGGCTTGGCCATAAATCCGGCGGTCTTCGACCTCATGGGTGAAGGATTGCACGGTTTGCATGGCAGAAATTGTCTCGGCGGCATGGGCGCTGGTATCGGCAATACGATCTTGGCTAGCGCGTGCCAGTCGCCGCACCATGCGACCAAAAGCGATCATTGGCACAATCACAGCGGGTAGGGTAAGCGCAGCCAACCCGCTCAAGGCGGGGCTTGTGTAAACCAGCATGATCGCCGAGCCGAAAAACATGAACAGATTGCGCAATGCAATCGACGCCGATGAACCAACGACGGTTTTGATCAGCGTCGTATCGGCGGTGAGACGCGACAAAACCTCGCCGGTTCGAGTGACCTCAAAAAATGCCGGGCTTAGCCGCGTGATATGGTCATAAACCGCCCGACGCAAATCGGCCGTCACACGCTCGCCGATCCAGGACACAAAAAAGAAGCGGGTTGCACTCGCCGCGCCCAAAACCACAGCAACCCCAAGCAAGGCAAGAAAATATCGGTCAATCGACACCGCGTCTTCGGTGGAAAAGCCATTATCAATCATAAATCGCACCGCAATTGGCATCGCCAGCGTTGCCAATGTTGCCACAATCAGGGCGATAAATGCGCCGGCTATCATGGCCGGATATTGCAGAATAAATGGGATAAGCGCGCGAAGCGGCTTAACCGTGCGGCTGGATGGCCGACGCTTGGCTTCGTCCTCTTGCTGCGAAACAATGTCTGCTGAGGTGTTGCGGCTCACCGTTTTTCCTAACATTTTAGTTGTTGATTATATAGACCCATCGGGCTACCGGTTCCAGCACATGTTCAAACCGTGAGACGCGATAGCGCAGGTGTGATAATTTCACCTTCGGGCTTGCACAACGCCGCCGTGTCAGCTATAGAAAACCGGCTTCAAACAGAGGATTACGCGATGAAAAAAGATATTCATCCCGAGTACCACATGATTACTGTCGCTATGACAGACGGAACAACCTATCAGACGCGCTCCACCTATGGTGAAGACGGCGCGACGCTGACGCTTGATATCGACCCAACCACGCATCCAGCGTGGACAAAAGGTTCACAAACACTGGTTGACCGTGGTGGGCGCGTGAGCCGCTTTAACAAGAAATTCGACAGCTTTATCGGCTAGTTGCAGGTTTATTTCTGGAAAATAGCCTCTGCATCGCTGTGGAGGCTTTTTTTGTCGTCGATGACAGACCGGCACCGTGCAATCTCGGCCTCAAGCGCGGCGATGCGGGCGTTGAGTTCCTCCAGACCTAACGGGGTCAGATCTTCCACAAGCACGGCCTCCAGCGGCGCTCCAGTGAAGGTTTGCGTTTCTTCTTCCATGCCCTACCCTTTTTTTTGTATCGTCAAATAGGTTAAGCCAACATCATGATTATGCCAATCCGGAGCAGATGATGCCAATAGAAATTCCAGAAAAAGAAATTCC
>DKNW01000031.1 GCA_002469805.1 Rhodobiaceae bacterium UBA7378 | reverse complement strand
CAATGCGGTCGCTCGCGGTTTTATTTGCTCCGATATTAACACCAATAATCGGTGTTTCGCCCCGCCGCGACATCGCCGCGCGAAACAGCGAAAGCCTGTGATAAGCATCAATTTGCCCGTTATTGTTGAACCCCAAACGATTGATCACCGCTTCGTGTTCACTAATCCGAAAGACGCGCGGGCGCGGGTTCCCCTCTTGCGGCAGCGGCGTCAGCGTACCTACTTCGCTAAAGCCAAAACCCAGTTTCAGAATAGGGGTCATAATTTCGGCATTTTTATCAAAGCCTGCTGCCAGCCCAATCGGGTTCGGAAATTTTTTGCCCATAACCGTGCACGCAAGTATGTGATCGTCGGGCATACGGGTCGGCATCACCCGCCCGCCAAGCGCCAGCGCCTTCAAGGTAAGCCGGTGCGCTGTCTCGGGCGGCAGACGGAATAAGGCGGGTCTTAGTGCGGTATACAACCCCATTTACGCAATCCTCTGTGTTAACGCATCCGGCAAAACATGGCCTGCCGGTCCGTGTGAAATATCGAAATGGGCCGTGACCTGCGCCATGCCCAGCACGCCGTAATAATGCGGAAAGGCCACGCCATTGCGCGATGCCTCCCAGCGCAAGCCTTCACCCAGCCCGTCAACGGCAAACGCCGCCACGACCAGATTATCATGTCCAGCGAAATGCAATTGCAGTGTTTCTTGTAGCTGATCAGCGGCAGATAAATGCACAAAACCGTCGCGCGCATCAACCCCGTGCAGACGCAATTCGCCCTCGGTTGAAAACGCCT
Organism: Rhodobiaceae bacterium UBA7378; assembly: GCA_002469805.1. Lineage (GTDB taxonomy): Bacteria > Pseudomonadota > Alphaproteobacteria > RS24 > RS24 > UBA7378. The sequence goes on along the minus strand of DKNW01000031.1, from coordinate 4,679 downwards.
GCCAGATGTCACGTGGCAAGATTTTGTAAACGTCGCCTGTCATGTGCTCAGTGTAGCAAGCCGCCGCGCATTACGCCAATTTACCGGCGCAGGCATCGCTGATGAGCTTTTGTGTTTTTTCCAGCCCATAAAGTGCCACGAACGAGCCGAAACGCGGCCCCTGATCTTGACCCAGAAGAACCTGATACAATGTCTGAAACCAACCCCGCAAATTGTCTTCAAAATAGGCTTTGCCGACTGCATAAACTTCCGACTGAATGGTCTCGCCATCGGCCTGCCCATCAAGCCCTGCCAACTTCTCGGCCAACTCTACCAGCGCCTGATGCTCTTCCGGTGTGGGCGCGCGGAAGGTTTTATTCGGCGCCACGAAATCGCGATAATAAACCAACGCATAATCTGTCAGCCGGTCGAGAAGCGGGTGGGTCCGGGCAGTGACACCCGGCGCGTAACTATTGATAAAGCCCCATAATACCTGCTTGTTTTCGGCATTACTCGCGCTTACCAAATTCAGTAAAAGCGCAAAACTTACCGGGCTACCGGTCGTCTCGGCACCGCCAGCGTGAATATGCCATACCGGATTGGAAAGCTGCTGGTCGCCAGGCTGGTCCGGCAATTTGTCAAGAAAGGTAATATACTCGTCGACCGCCTTGGGAATAATATCGAAATATAACCGCTTGGCCTTGCGCGGGCTTTGGAACATATAAAGCGACAGGCTTTCGGGCGGGGCGTAGGTCAACCACTGTTCAATGGTCAGGCCATTTCCGCGCGACTTCGAGATCTTTTCGCCATTTTCGTCCAGAAATAGCTCATAGCTGAACCCTTCCGGCGGCTTAGCCCCCAATGCCGCGGCGATGCGCGATGACAGCTTGACAGATTCCGACAAGTCTTTGCCGGCCATTTCATAATCGACACCCAACGCTGCCCAGCGCATCGCCCAGTCCGCTTTCCATTGCAATTTGCACGCGCCGCCGGTTACCGGGGTCACAACGTCTTCGCCGGTTTCGGGGTGCGTGTAACGGATCGTGCCGACATCGATATCATCGGGCGTCACTGACACCATCAACACACGGCCCGTCTGTGGGCATAAAGGCAGAAACGGCGAATATGTCTGGCGCCGCGCATCGCCCAGCGTCGGCAAGATGATGTCCAGCACTGCCTGATAATTTTTCAAAATAGCCAGCAAGGTCGTATCAAACGCGCCCGACTGGTACATATCGGTGGCACTCTTAAACTCATAATCGAAGCCAAAACTGTCCAGAAACGCCCGCAACCGCGCATTATTATGCGCACCGAAACTATCATGCGTGCCAAACGGGTCCGGCACGCTTGTCAGCGGCTTTTCCAGATGCGCGGCGAGCATGTCCGCATTGGGCACATTTTCGGGCACCTTGCGCAGACCGTCCATATCATCGGAGAAACAGATCAATCGGGCGCGCACATCGGGCGCCAGCACGCCAAAAGCATGGCGCACCATGGAGGTGCGCACCACCTCGCCAAACGTGCCCATATGTGGCAAGCCGCTTGCGCCGTATCCGGTTTCGAAAATTACTTCCTGTTGTTTGGTTTTCTCGATACGGGCCAGCACTTTGCGGGCCTCCTCGAAAGGCCACGCCTTACTTTGTTCAGCAAATTCACGCATATCCATGCAATATCCCGGCAAATTTTCAGCAACCTATCAGGCCATGATACTAAGTCAATTCGCAAAGCCCGGCGCGGTTTTTCTTGCGCGTTGTGCGGGCTTTGCGCATAACTGAAATGCGGTCACACAAATTCAAAGATAAGGCGCAAAAGATCGCCCATACGCGATAGGGCTTAGGAGGTAGAGCGTGGAAGATATGGTGCAAGTAAATCCGCTATTAAGCTCTGAAGCGGCAATCGCCTTTTGCCTGCTGGCTGTCGCCCAGGCGGACGGACCAACATCGGATGCCGAAATTAGTCTCATTATTCACCTACTCGCAGCCCAAGATCATGGAGCGACACAAGCACCGCATAAAGAGGTGCCATACGCAACGCTGGCACTATCTCAAGAATTGCTAGGTGCCGAAGACGGGCTCGATAGTGGCCTTGCGATGGTCTGCGCAGCACTCGACAGCCCGCACCGCGCCCAAGCCTATGCGCTGGCAGCCGATTTCGTAATGCTTAATGCATGCGTGTCGCCGGAAGAAATCCGTTTGCTGGATATTCTCGCCGAAAATTTTTGTCTCACCCCCCTCACGCGCGCAGCCATCGACAAGGCAGCCCAAATCCGTTTGGCACCAGAGTTAGGGCATTATGATTGATTTTATCAGCCAGTATGAACCGATACTGCGCGCGCTTGCGTTCACCGCCACGCTTGGCCTCTTATGCGCCTCTGAAATATTTTTCCCGCGACGTCTTCTAGGGGCACGGTTCGGGCGTTGGCGCACGAATTTTGTGCTGGGCGCGGGTAATATTTTCGTGATGCGCTTCGTCTTACCGGGCGGCTTGGTGGCGCTTGCATTTCACAATTATGGCGGCGGTCTTGTTGGTCGTATTGACGCACCATTCTGGCTCGAAATGCTTGGCTGCTTCATCATTCTGGACTTCGTTATTTATGCCCAACACGTTGCTTTTCACCGTGCAGGGTTCTTGTGGCCGCTACATGCCACGCATCATGCCGAGCAAACACTTGATGTAAGTTCGGGCCTGCGGTTTCACCCCTTTGAAGCACTGGTTAGTCTGGCGTTCAAAGCTGCGGCTATTTTAGCGCTGGGTGTGCACCCGGTATGCGTCATTATTTTCGAAATCCTTCTGAGCAGTGCCTCGCTGTTTACCCATGCCAATATTGATTTGGGCCGGTGGGATGCAAGATTGCAGGCTGTTTTCGTGACACCCGACATGCACCGTCTGCACCATTCACGCCTGCATGATGAGAGCCGGCGCAATTTCGGCTTTTGCCTGTCAGTTTGGGATAAGATTTTCGGCACGTATCGCGATAGACCACATGTCAACCATGAGACCCTGCCGCTTGGCGTGGAAGGCTTCCCCCAAGGCGGCTTGATCGAAGCGCTACGCCACCCCGCGCGCTACCCCGCGCGCTACCTTGTGCGCCATGGTGGACAGCCTCCGGATCCGCCCGACGCAAAATAACCGATAACGGGCATTTTCGGCGCAGAGCAACCTGCGATTAGTGGCGAGTCGCCCCCTCTTTGGGCAAGGTTAGCGCCACTTAACTCGCAGAGTGGATCGTGCCGTCAGCCAAAATTCAGAAGATAATCTTTCAGATGTGCCGCAAGCAAAAATTTCCGGTTCTTTTGGAAGCGGTGGGGCGTTGCCACCTCTACCGCCCGAATTTCAGACCAAGAATGACAAGCTTGGGCTGAAATTATTTCTGCTTTGCCTTACGACTTGCGGGCTGAGTATTTTCGTATTTGAAGACTTTCGAACGCTAGGCGCCGCGTCGCTATTTGTCTCAGCGATCGTGCACATGCCATTTGTATTCGCACTTATCGCACCGCGGAGTTGTGACACCGCCGACCCGTTAGTCGCTCTGCCCAATGATATGCTGCCGACGTACACAATACTCATTCCCGTATTTCACGAAGCAAACATGATGACGCAAATTGCCAGTAGTATGGCCGCACTCAAATATCCACAATATCTGCTGGATATCTTGGTACTCATTGAGATCGATGACCCAGCCACACGCGCGGCGGCAGATCGTACAAACTGGCCTCCCTCGGTACGTCTCCTGACGGTTCACGCGCCGGGACCGCAAACCAAACCACGCGCATGCAATTTCGGACTTGCCCATGCACGCGGATCGTTCATCGTTGTTTATGATGCGGAAGATCAACCCCACCCGAACCAGTTACGCGATGCTGCGGCTATTTTCCACCAGGCCCCGGCAGAGGTGGCCTGCTTGCAAGCGCCTCTCGTCATCGACAAAGAGAAGAGCAACTGGCTCGGTCGGCAATTTGCACTTGAATATAATCTGCTATTCACCAGGTTTTTGCCTGTACTCACAAATGTCGGTTGTGCGGTGCCGCTTGGAGGCACGTCTAATCATCTGAAATGCGATGTTCTACGCAATATTGGCGCATGGGATTGCCATAATCTGACCGAAGACGCAGATCTTGGCATTCGGTTGGCGCGACATGGATACCGCACCCAAATGTTGCAAGCACCAACATTCGAGAACGCACCACATGGTCTCAAGATATTCTTGCGCCAACGCATTCGTTGGCAATCAGGCCACATACAAACCATCAGTGTCCATTTGCGGCGCCCGTTCCAGGCCATGCGATCCATGGGCGCCGCCAACTATCTATGTTTTCTAATGGTACTCGTTTGCCGTCTCACCAATCCGGTCGCGCATGCTTTTCTGATCGGGTATTTCGCCGTGCCAAGCCCTGTGTTTGGCAATACGTCTGGCAATGCGTTTACCGCAGGCATGTTGCTCGCTTCGGTGATGATTTATATGACCTACTTCATCTTGGCATATCGCGGCATGCAGGACGAAAAGCCCGTCATGCGCCTGATGTATATTCTTACATTGCCGATATATTGGCTACTCATCATGCTGGCGACACTTAGCGCACTTCTCAGAATGGTACGCGGTCAGATGAACTGGTTGAAAACACCGCACCAGCCTTTCCAGCGCAATTCGGGTGAGCAAGCTGAGACGGATCAATAATAAAATGGAGCGGGTGAAGGGAATC
>DKNW01000119.1:9444-11945 GCA_002469805.1 Rhodobiaceae bacterium UBA7378 | reverse complement strand
GAAGCCGTGGTGCCCGCGCTGGAGCAGATTATCAAGCGCGGTGGCAATCTGGGGGTGCGCGAAATCGTGCTCGGCATGCCGCACCGCGGCCGCCTCAATGTGCTGACCAATGTCATGGCAAAGCCGTTCAGCGCGCTGTTTCACGAATTTAAAGGCGGATCGTCCAACCCTGACGAGATCGAAGGCTCGGGTGATGTGAAATATCATCTCGGCGCGTCTTCCGACCGTGAGTTTGACGGTAACAAAGTTCATCTGTCGCTAACGGCAAATCCGTCGCACCTTGAGGCGGTCGATCCGGTGGTACTCGGCAAGGCGCGCGCCAAACAAGACCAGTTCAAAACCGATCCGCGCGGCATGGCAGACCGTGGCACGGTGATCCCGCTATTGCTGCATGGCGATGCGGCGTTTGCTGGTCAAGGTATTGTGGCTGAATGTTTCGGGCTGTCAGGTCTTATTGGTCATAAATCGGGTGGTGCGATACATGTGATCGTCAACAATCAGATTGGCTTCACAACAAACCCGCGTTTTTCGCGTTCCTCGCCCTATCCGTCTGATGTTGCAAAAATGGTCGAAGCGCCGATTTTCCACGTCAATGGCGATGATCCCGAAGCTGTGGTTCACGCTGCGAAAGTGGCGACCGAGTTTCGCCAGAAGTTTTTGAAACCTGTGGTGATCGACATGTTCTGCTATCGCCGCCACGGGCATAATGAGGGTGATGAGCCGGCGTTTACCCAGCCGCATATGTACGCCAAAATCAAAAACCACGACACGGTCGTAACCAAGTATGGCCGCCGTTTGGTTGACGAGGGTGTGCTATCTCAGGCTGAGGTTGATGCTGCGGCTGCAAATTACCGCAAGGTGCTGGACGAGGCTTTCGAGGCCGCCAACACGTTCAAGCCCAATAAGGCAGACTGGCTCGATGGGAAATGGTCTGGGCTCGAAAAGAAGAATGCTGATGCTGATGATCTCGTGCGCGGTGAAACAGGCGTTTCTGCGCAAATGCTGCAACAGCTTGGTGCGCGCCTGACGGATGTGCCGGAAGGGTTTAACCTGCACCGTGCGCTGGTGCGGCAATTGAAAGCCAAGCGGGAAATGTTTGAAACCGGCAAAGGCGTGGATTGGTCAACCGCCGAGGCATTGGCATTTGGATCGCTTATGCTCGAAGGGTATCCGGTGCGTTTGTCTGGACAGGATAGCGAGCGCGGCACCTTTTCGCAGCGCCATTCGGTTTGGATCGATCAGGAGACCGAGCGGCGTTTTAAACCGCTTAAGTACATCACTGACGACCAAGCACCGTTTGAAGTTGTCAATTCGATGCTGTCGGAAGAGGCCGTACTAGGTTTTGAATATGGATACAGCTTGGCTGAACCCAATGCGTTGGTTTTGTGGGAAGCGCAATTTGGCGATTTTGCCAATGGCGCTCAAGTGATAATTGACCAATTTATTTCATCAGGTGAGATTAAATGGCTCCGCATGTCCGGCCTCGTGCTGCTTTTACCGCATGGTTATGAGGGGCAAGGCCCAGAGCACAGCTCTGCCAGACTTGAACGTTTCCTACAGTCATGCGCGCAGGAAAACATGCAAGTCGCGAATTGCACAACACCCGCCAATTATTTCCATATTTTGCGCCGCCAGCTAAAACGCCCGTTCCGCAAACCACTTGTGCTGATGACGCCGAAATCGCTGTTGCGCCATAAAAAATGCATATCACAACTGGCCGATATGGAACCCGGCTCAACTTTCCATCGCGTGCTATGGGACGATATGGATGAGCGGCTTGAGGGCGGCTTGAAACCTGCCAAGGAAATCCGCCGCGTTGTCATGTGCTCCGGGAAGGTATATTTCGATCTGCTCGAAGCACGCGAGGCGGCGGGTATTGACGATGTGTATATTTTGCGGCTGGAACAGCTGTATCCGTTCCCGGAGGGACCATTGCTGGCCGAGCTGGAAATTTACGACCACGCGGAGTTTGTGTGGTGTCAGGAAGAGCCGCGCAATATGGGCGCGTGGACATCTGTAGAACCCGAGATTGAGCATGTGCTCGTCACATTGGGCGCCAAGCATTCGCGTGCGGTTTATGCTGGGCGTGCGGCTGCGGCGTCAACGGCCACGGGGCTGATGAGCCGTCATGTTGTCGAGCGCGATAAATTATTGAAACAGGCATTGCAAGACCCAATCGGTTAAGCGAGGAGAGCCAAAGATGGCAAGCGAAATCAGAGTTCCAACGCTGGGCGAATCCGTCACTGAAGCGACCATTGCGCAGTGGTATAAAAAGCCGGGCGAAGCTGTGTCCATGGACGAGCCGCTTTGCGAACTGGAAACCGACAAGGTGACAATCGAAGTGCCTGCGCAAAGCGCCGGTGTTCTAGAAGAAATTCTTTTCGATGAAGGCGCGACGGTCGAGGTTGGCGCTTTGCTGGGCTCTATTGATGCAAATGGTGCGCCGGTCGCCGTGATCCCAGCAGAGGTAGCGGCGCCTGAACCCGTTGCTTCTGAACCCG
>DKNW01000119.1:8421-9119 GCA_002469805.1 Rhodobiaceae bacterium UBA7378 | reverse complement strand
GTTGCTTCTGAACCCGTTGCTTCTAAACAAGTGAGTGCTGGCTCGGTTGATACGGATGCGCTCGCACCGTCGGTCCGCCGACTGGTGACAGAACATGGCCTTTCGCCAGCTGATATTCCGGCGACAGGAAAAGACGGACGCCTTACCAAGGGCGATGTGCTTGCGGCCGTATCGGGCCAAACAGCACCAGCAAAAACGGCAAAATCTGGCGGTCCGGCGAGCACGCCGGTTGTGAGCGATCAGAGTGCGCGCGAAGAGCGGGTTAAGATGACACGCCTGCGCCAGACAATCGCGCGCCGGTTGAAGGAATCGCAAGACACCGCCGCCCAGCTCACCACGTTCAACGAAGTGGATATGAGCGCGCTGATGAGCCTGCGGTCTGAGTATAAAGACCTGTTCGAGAAGAAATATGGTGTGCGGCTCGGCTTTATGAGCTTTTTTGTGCGCGCCTGCGTCACGGCGCTGCATGAAATTCCTGCGGTTAATGCCGAGATTAATGGCGATGAAATTATCTATAAAAACTACGTCAATATGGGCATTGCCGTTGGCACGGAAAAAGGTCTTGTCGTGCCGGTATTGCGCGATGTGCAGGATATGGGGCTCGCCGAGATTGAACAGACAATCGGCGCGTTTGGCAAAAAGGCGCGCGATGGCAAGTTGACAATCGAAGATTTACAGGGCGGCACATTCACAGTGTC
>DKNW01000119.1:5949-8033 GCA_002469805.1 Rhodobiaceae bacterium UBA7378 | reverse complement strand
CTGGGCATGCACAAAATTCAGGAACGCCCAATGGTGGTCAATGGTCAAGTTGAGGTGCGTCCGATGATGTATCTTGCATTGTCTTATGATCACCGCATCGTTGATGGTAAGGAAGCTGTTACATTTCTGGTGCGGGTCAAGGAATCGCTTGAGGCACCCGAACGCCTGCTTCTGGATATATAAATCTAGACACGTAAATCTGGACATAAAAAGGACGTCTCATGTCGCAAAATACCGAAGACCGATTTGATCTCATTGTCATCGGCGCGGGCCCCGGCGGGTATGTTTGTGCCTTGCGCGCCGCCCAGCTCGGTATGCGCGTGGCCTGCATTGATAAGCGCGGTGCACCAGGCGGCACCTGCCTAAATGTTGGCTGCATCCCATCCAAAGCGCTTTTGCACGCCTCCGAAGTGTTTGATGAAACCAGCCACGCCGACGAAATGGGCATTGAAATTGGCAAGGTAAGAATCGATCTTGCCAAGATGATGGCCTATAAACAGCGCGGTATTGACGGCAATACACAAGGCGTGACGTTTTTGATGAAGAAGAACGGTGTCGATGAAATTATCGGCGATGCGCGGCTCACCCGCCCGGGTGAGGTCGAGGTGGCGCTGCCAGAAGGGGGCACGCGCACGCTGGGCGCAGAGCATATCGTATTGGCTACCGGCTCTGAGGTAACGCCGCTACCCGGCGTGGAAATTGACGAAGACCGCATTGTCTCATCAACAGGCGCACTGGACTTTGACACGGTGCCGAAGCATTTGGTTATCGTGGGTGCGGGCATTATCGGTCTTGAGTTGGGTTCTGTCTGGCGGCGTCTGGGCGCCGAGGTGACCGTGGTCGAATTTCTTGACCGTATCACGCCAGGGGTCGACGCTGAGATTGCGAAAAATTTCCAGCGCGTGCTGAAGAAGCAGGGCATTAGTTTCATGCTTGGCAAGAAAGTTATCGGGGTCAAAGCACTTAAGGCCTCGGCCAAAATTACGCTGGCACCGGCATCGGGCGATGGCGAAGAAGAAATGCTGAGCGCCGACCGTGTGCTCATCGCTATCGGGCGGCGGCCGCATACAGACGGGCTGGGCCTTGAGGCGCTCGGCGTGGCGCGTGACGATCGCGGGCGCATTGAAACGGATGGACGTTTCAAAACCTCTGTTACCGGTATTTATGCCATTGGTGATGTGATCACCGGCCCAATGCTTGCGCATAAGGCAGAAGATGAAGGCGTAGCGCTGGCCGAGATGCTGGCTGGTCAGCCGGCGCATGTAAATTATGATGTTATCCCCGGTGTGATTTACACTGCCCCCGAAGTGGCGTGGGTGGGGCGCAATGAGGAAGAGCTGAAAGCCGATGGCGTCGATTATCGCATTGGCAAATTTCCGTTCACCGCCAATGGCCGCGCCAAGGTCAATAATACGACCGATGGATTTGTTAAGATTCTCGCGGACGCTGCCACTGATCGCGTGCTGGGCGTGCATATTCTGGGCGCGCATGCAGGCGACATGATTGCCGAGGCTGCAGTGGCGATGGAGTTCTCTGCGAGCGCTGAAGATATCGCCCGCACCTGCCATGCGCACCCTACGTTGACCGAGGCGGTGAAGGAAGCCGCGCTCGCTGTGGAAGACCGCGCTTTACATATGTAGTGCAGACGAGTTGCGTTTTAATGCAAACTAGCCGCGCGCGCGCGGGTGAACCTTGTCGTATACCGCTTTCAGGCTTTGCGCGTCGACTTGTGTATAGACTTGTGTCGAACTGAGCTGGCTGTGGCCCAGCAATTCTTGGATTGTGCGCAAATCGCCCCCCGCTGCCAGCAGGTGCGTGGCGAAGCTATGGCGCAGCGCATGCGGCGTCACCGTGTCAGCAAGGTTAAGGGCGCGGCGTAAATCGGCTACGAGAAGCTGGGCTTGCCGCGCTGAAAGACGGCCGCCGCGCTTACCCCGGAAAACCGGGTCAGATGGCGCGAAACTAAACGGTGCCGCTTGCATATAGTCGTCGAGCGTTTGCCGGACGACTGCCAGCAATGGCACTTGGCGCTCTTTGTTGCCCTTACCAAGAATACGCAGCGTGCCAGTGCTCGTGCCAGTGCT
>DKNW01000119.1:555-5633 GCA_002469805.1 Rhodobiaceae bacterium UBA7378 | reverse complement strand
CCAGTGCTCGTGCCAGTGCTCGTGTCTGTGATCGCGGGCGGCAGATTTTGTGCATCAAGCGCCAGAGCTTCGGAAATGCGCAGTCCGCAGCCATAGAGCAGGCACAGGAGCGCCGCGTCACGTTGCCCGACCCAGGCATCTGCTGTGCGATCAAGCGCCAGCTCGATCATTGCCAGCGCATCATTTTGTGCAACGGGCCGTGGCAGGCTGCGCGCCTGGCGGGGGGGCGAGAGTAGGCTGAACGCTGGACTGACGGGCATGTCGTGGCGTTCCAGAAACCGGGCAAAATTTCTGAGGCCGGAAACCGTGCGGTTTAGCGACCGGCTCTGTGTGCCGTCGCGCCGCCGCCAAGCCAGAAACGCACGCAGGTCTGAAAGCTCGATCTTCGCGATATCTGACAAGGCCGGTGGGCGTGCGAAATGGTCGGATAAAAATACGAGAAACTGGCGCAAATCGCGCCCATAGCTTTCCACCGTATGGCGGCTGAGGCGGTTTTCGACAGCCAAACTGTCCAGCCAAACGCCGCACTGCTTTTGCAGGTCGGGGGTTGCGCTGAACTGGTCTTGGTCGGGCATCAGGTGATGGATTGCCCTGTTTTCTGCCAGTCGGCCAGAAACGCTGCAAGGCCTTTATCGGTGAGCGGGTGATTGATGAGACTGCGCAGTACATCCGGCGGCAAGGTGGCGACATCGGCACCGATCAGCGCAGACTGGCGCATGTGTTCGGGAGAGCGGACAGACGCGACGAGAATCTCCGTCTCGAGGTCGGGATAATTGTCATAGATCTGACGTATATCGGCGATCAGTGCCATGCCATCGGCCCCGATATCATCTAGGCGACCAACGAAGGGTGATATGAAGGCGGCCCCGGCCTTGGCTGCGAGTAGCGCTTGGTTGGCCGAAAAACAAAGCGTCACATTCACCTGCCGGCCCATATCAGCCAGCGCGCGCGTAGCTCGTAACCCGTCCCAGGTCAGGGGCACTTTGATGCAAACATTCTCGGCAATCGCCGCCAATTCCTTGGCCTCTTCCAGCATGGCATCGGCCTGGGTTGCAGTCACTTCTGCTGAGACCGGTCCTTTGACAATCTTGCAGATTTCCCGGATCAGGTCTTTGAAGTCGCGGCCTGATTTGGCGACCAGCGATGGATTGGTCGTCACACCATCTACCATGCCGGTTGCGGCCAAATCGGAAATCGCTTCAATATCTGCGCTGTCGACGAAAAACTTCATACTATTATCCCTGAACCCGATCTTAAAATTAGCGGCAACAGTGCCGTTATAGGCGAGTGTACCAGCGCCGCCTTTTTGTATACAGAACTTTCTGATGCCCGCCTCCAGCTTGCCTTTCCGCGAACCATGCGGGACAGTGCCAACATGCAAAGTGTCAGTGTTTTGATTCCCCTCGCCCTGCCTGGGCCATACGACTATGCGGTGCCAGACGATATGATGCTGGCACGTGGCGATTTTGTGCGCGTGCCGCTTGGTCCACGACAGGTGAACGGCGTTGTGTGGGGGCCGGGTGCAGGCGATGTGGCACCAGCGAAACTAAAGCCCGTGCTGGCCCGCCATCGGGTGCCGGCTCTGCGCGACCCGCTGATGCAATTTGTCGACTGGGTGGCGGCCTATGTTCTGGCCCCACCTGGTCTTGTTTTACGCCAAGTTATGCGCGTCCCGGCCGCGTTCGAGCCAGAAAAACCGGTTTTTGGTTATCGTCCTACCGGAACTCCGCCCCAGCGCATGACCCCTGCGCGCCAACGTGTTTTGGACGTGCTGAAAGATACACCTCCACTACCCGGCCCAGACCTTGCCCGTCTTGCCGGTGTTTCCGGCTCGGTGATTAAAGGCTTGCATGAAGCTGGCAGTCTGGCAAAAACCGAGCTCGCAACGACCGGTTCCGAACGTGGGCCTGACCCGCAAATGGTTGGGGTTGCGTTGTCGCCCGCGCAACAAGAGGTAGCGATCGCATTGGGTACGGCTGTCGCGGCGCAGACATTTGGCGTTCACTTGCTGGACGGTGTCACCGGGTCGGGCAAAACAGAAGTGTATTTTGAAGCTATTTCCGAGGCGCTCAAGAAGCAGCGCCCAGCCTTGATATTATTACCGGAAATATCGTTAACCGCGCAATTTTTGGCACGTTTTGAGCGTCGTTTTGGCAGCCCACCGGCGCTTTGGCACTCTGGCCTTACGCCTGCCGAACGGCGCCGTACATGGCGCGCCGTTGCAGAAAATCGGGTTCAGGTACTGGTGGGCGCGCGTTCGGGGCTGTTTCTACCCTGGTCGGATCTGGGGGTTATTATTGTCGATGAAGAACATGATGGCGGTTTCAAGCAAGAAGATGGCGTGGTGTATAACGCGCGTGACATGGCGATTGTGCGTGCACAACTTACCAATTGCCCGGTGGTGTTATCATCGGCCACACCGTCATTGGAAACCTTTGTTAATGCGCGGCAAGGACGGTATAAGGCGCACCGGCTGGCGGCGCGTCATGGGGCGGCAGAATTGCCCGATATCGAACTGGTAGATATGCGAACCAGCCCACCACAGCGAGGTACATGGCTTGTGCCGCAAATTGGCACAGCAATCGAGGCAGCCATTGAGCGCGGTGAGCAGGCATTATTATTCTTGAACCGGCGCGGCTATGCGCCGCTCACGATTTGTCGAGCCTGCGGGCATCGCTATGCCTGCCCGAATTGCGACGCGTGGATGGTTGAACACCGCTTTCGCCGTCAATTAGAATGTCACCATTGTGGACATGCGCGTCCAGTGCCGGAAAGCTGTGATGCTTGCGATGCGCCAGACCAGCTCGTCGCATGTGGGCCAGGTGTTGAACGCATTATGGAGGAAGTTGCCGCCCGGTTTCCTGAGGCGCGCACGGCGATATTGTCCTCTGACCATATGGGCGGAGTGGCGGGCATTCGTGAAACCATCAATCAGATCGCTGAGGGCGGCGCAGATATCATTATAGGCACCCAGATTGTCGCCAAAGGGCACCATTTTCCTAAGCTGAGTTTTGTCGGCGTCGTCGACGCTGATCTGGGGCTCGGCAATGGGGATTTGCGTGCCGCCGAGCGCACGTATCAGATGTTATCGCAGGTTGCCGGTCGTTCGGGGCGCGAAACAACCGGCGGGCGCGCGCTGTTGCAGACCCATATGCCCGACCATCCGGTTCTGCAGGCGCTTGTTTCCGGCGATCGCGATGCGTTTCTTGAGCGCGAGGCCGCGGCACGCGAGCAGGCAGGTATGCCCCCATATGGGCGCCTTGGTGCAATTATTGTTTCCGCAACCGACCAGCAGGAAGGGCTTCGTTTTGCGCAAGAACTAGCCCGGAAAACACCAAGCCATGATGCACTGCGCGTGCTGGGCCCGGCACCTGCGCCAATTGCACGCATCCGCGATCGCTATCGTTTCCGGTTTTTGCTCAAAGGCACACGGCAAGCGCCCATGCAGGCCTTTATCAGCCAGTGGCTTGGTGGTGTTCAGCGCCGCGGCAGCGTTCGAATTTCTGTCGATATCGATCCGTATACCTTTCTCTAAGACGGCTGTTTCGGCCGGCGAATCGCCGGTGTTTTTGACAATGTGCACAATACGATATGGGGTGTTGCAAGGGGTTGTATGACGTGATATCCCATCTGCCAAGTAGAGGCGAAAACGCACATGTTTTCGTCGGATTTCTTGTCATCCTGCGGACGGCATTTTAGCTATAATCCGCAGCCAATTACGGGATTTTTCTTTTGTCGGCACATGAAAGCGTCATTAGCGGGATCGCGGGCAGGTATGCTGCGGCTTTGTTTGATCTCATGAACGAGTTGCCCGAGAGCGACCAGCAGGTCGTCCACGCCAATATTGCCGGGCTGAAAACGCTTCTTGATGACAACGCAGACCTTCAAAACCTTGTCCGTAGCCCGGTTATTTCATCGGAAGAACAAGCTGCTGCCTTAGGCAAACTGCTCGAACATGCCGGCGCTAGCCAGCTCGCGCGCAATTTTGTTGCGCTCGTGGTGCAAAATCGCCGCGCAATCGCACTAGCAGAAATGGCGCGCCAATATGCCTTGCTGGTTGCTGGTTCGCGCGATGAAATGGTTGCCGAGGTTGCATCGGCCCGGGCGTTGGATGACGGGCAGATTGCCGCGCTTACTGACCAACTTAAATCACATTTCGGAAAAACCGTTACGATCGAAGCCACCACGGACCCTGATCTGCTGGGCGGTATGGTTGTCAAAATTGGCAGCCGCATGATTGACGGATCGCTCCGTACCAAATTGAATTCTTTGAAAACCGCCATGAATGAGGCCTACTGATGGATATTAAAGCTTCCGAAATTTCTTCGATTTTGAAAGAACAGATCAAAGGCTTCGACCAGAGGTCTGAGGTGTCGGAAATCGGCCAGGTGCTTTCCGTCGGTGATGGTATTGCGCGTATTTATGGTCTGGACAATGTGCAGGCCGGTGAAATGGTCGAGTTTCCCGGCGGCGTGCGGGGCATGGCACTGAACCTTGAAGAAGACAATGTTGGTGTTGTGATTTTCGGGTCTGACCGTGAAATCCGCGAAGGTGACACCGTGAAACGGACAGGCGATATTGTGAGCGTGCCGGTTGGTAAGGGCTTGCTGGGCCGCGTTGTTGACCCATTGGGCAATCCGTTGGACGGCAAAGGTCCGATTGAGGCTGACGCCCATATGAAGGTGGATGTGAAGGCTCCCGGCATTATTCCGCGCAAATCGGTGCATGAACCGATGCAGACGGGTCTGAAGGCGGTTGATGCGCTGATCCCGATCGGGCGCGGACAGCGCGAGCTGATCATTGGCGACCGCCAAACTGGTAAAACAGCCATCGCGATCGACGCTATTTTGAACCAGAAAGCCATTAATGAGGGCGATGACGAGAGCGCGAAGCTTTATTGTGTTTATGTTGCGATCGGGCAGAAGCGCTCGACCGTGGCACAAATCGTTAAAACGCTGGAAGAAAACGATGCCATGAAATATTCGATTATCGTGGCTGCCACGGCATCGGAAGCAGCACCGCTGCAATTTCTTGCGCCATTTACCGGCTGCACAATGGGCGAATATTTCCGCGACAAC
>DKNW01000119.1:0-243 GCA_002469805.1 Rhodobiaceae bacterium UBA7378 | reverse complement strand
TTCCGCGACAACGGCATGCACGCGCTGATTACATATGATGATTTATCGAAACAGGCCGTGGCTTATCGTCAAATGTCTTTGCTGCTGCGGCGTCCACCCGGACGCGAAGCGTATCCCGGTGATGTGTTCTTCTTGCACTCACGCCTGCTGGAGCGCGCAGCGAAAATGAACGATGATTTTGGTGCTGGTTCGATGACGGCACTGCCGATTATCGAGACACAAGCCAATGACGTGTCGGCCTAT
>DKNW01000077.1 GCA_002469805.1 Rhodobiaceae bacterium UBA7378 | reverse complement strand
TTCACCTTCGCGGTCGGGGTCAGTAGCCAGCACCAATCGGTCGGCGTTTTTAACTGCTTTGGCAATCTCGTTCAGACGCTTGCTTGCCGCGGCCTGTTCTTCCCACGACATCGCAAAATCATTCTCCGTGTCGACCGAGCCGTTTTTTTCGGGCAGATCGCGTACATGTCCATAGGAGGCGAGAACGGTAAAGTTATCACCGAGATATTTGTTGATTGTTTTTGCCTTAGCGGGCGACTCGACAATGACGACTTCCATGCGAAATTCCGTATTTCAGAGTTCCATTTCGCAAATCATATGGTCAATTCTGCCGCCCGTGTCAAATGTACTCTTCTAACAAGGTATGAAAATTGTCCTCTTACGGGGCGATATCGAGGCAAACTTGACCGCCAGAATCGTAAGTTATGCGACCGGCGAGCTCGAGTTCCAGCAAAACCAGATGCACACTTTGTAAGGGTGCTTCGGCCTGTTCAACCAAATCATCAATACGAATGGGGACAGGTCCTAGAAGCTCGGTTATCGTGTGGCGCATGGCGTCGCTGACAGGCGCGGGGGTGGGCTGGTTACGGCGGGGCATTTTTTGTGCAGGCGTCCTGACTTGTGTGTTTTCGATAAGCGGGCGGATCACATCCATAATGTCGTCAATGGTTTCGATCAATGCCGCGCCACTTCTAATAAGGTGATTGCTGCCATGGCAGCGCGGGTCCAGCGGTGACCCGGGTACCGCCATAACCTCGCGGCCATGTTCTCCGGCCAGACGTGCTGTAATTAACGACCCTGATCGCCGGGCGGCTTCAACAACAATCACGCCGAGAGACAGTCCAGAGATAATTCGGTTGCGGCGCGGAAACTGGCTCGCCTGCGGCGCAGTACCTGGCGGATTTTCGCATAAAATCAGCCCTTGTTCACGGATTTGTGCCTGTAACTCGGCGTTTTCGCGCGGGTAGCTGTGGTCTATGCCGTTTGCAATGATGGCGATGGTGCCCGTGTCGAGTGCGCCTTTATGGGCAGCACGGTCAATGCCGCGCGCCAGACCAGAGACGACGGCAATTTCGCGCGCGCCGATATCTGTCGCCAACTTGTTTGCTATACGCTGGCCTGCGGCAGACGCATTGCGCGCACCAACCATGGCAATGGCGGGTTTCGACAAGAGATGCGGATGCCCGTAAGCCGATATAACAGCTGGCGCATCCGGCGTTTGAGCCAGAAGCATTGGATAAGCGGGCGTGCCAAAAACCAGAAACATCCCACCAAGTTTTTGTGTGGCATCGATCTCGCGCTGTGCTGCCGCTGCCGAAAGTGGTTTAAACGGCTTCGTGCGACCACCACGTTTGACAAGTTCAGGCAGGGCATCCAGAGCACTATGCGGGTCGCCGTATAAATGCATCAGACGCCGAAATGTAACCGGGCCTAGATTTTCGGTTCGTGACAATCTGATATAGGCAAGAATGTCTGCTTCTGGCAGTGCTTGGGGCAATGCCTCGGACGATGTTTGGGACGATTTTTGGGACGATGCGTCAGACGTTGCGTCTGTCATCGTGCAGGCGCGCCAGCGCCAGATATTGCTGTCATTATTATTCTTTTTTAAGTGCTAAAATGAGTTACGCGGACTGCCCGATACGCGGTTCTTCACCAGACAGTAATCGGAAAATATTCTCGCGGTGCGCCAGATAAACGAGCACCACTTGCACGCCAACAACGGCAGCGCCATAAACCTCGCCAAGCAAAAACATATATAATGGTACACTAATAGCTGCAATCAATGCGGCCAGCGACGACCGGCGGGTGATCAGCGCGACCAACAACCAGACGGTGAGGAATGAAAGCCCGGGCAGGGGCGATAATGCAATACTCGTGCCGATAAAAACAGCAACACCCTTGCCGCCTTTGAACCCCAGCCAGACTGGAAAAACATGACCGAGTAAAGCGGCCAATCCCGCCCAATACGCGGTCGACATGCCCAGCAGTTCAAGGGCAATCGCGACAGCAATAAACCCTTTGGCGGCGTCGGTAAGCAGGGTCAGTGCAGCAATAAATTTATTGCCCGTGCGCAAAACATTAGTTGCGCCGATATTGCCCGATCCTATATCGCGAATATCGCCCAATCCCGCCATGCGCGATAGCACAAGACCAAACGGGATTGACCCCAGAAGATATGCAAGAACTAAAACGCCAATTGTCATTGGAAGATCTGTCATTTTATTGTTTCCATTTTGCTGTCGAAGATAGTCTGCCCGTTTACAAAGCAGGCTTCAACCCTTCCTTGTAACTTTCGGCCTTCAATGGCTGCGTTTTTTGATTTTGACTTCAACGCTTCTGCGTCCACAATCCAGGGCGCGTCCATATCGACCAGAGAAAAATCTGCCGCCGATCCAGGTTTAATCGTGCCACCATCAATATCGAGCAGTTCCGCAGGCCGGATGGTTACGGCCCTGATTAGCGTGGCAATGTCTACCCCATGCGCGTGGTGCAGGCTCAATAGGCCCGCCAGCAGTGTCTCAACGCCGACCGTTCCATAGGCCGCTTGTGCAAACGGCTGGCGTTTGGCTTCTGCGTCTTGCGGATTATGGCCGGAAACGATCACATCTATTGTGCCGTCTGCTAGCCCGTCAACCAAAGCAAGGCGGTCATCCTCACTGCGCAAGGGCGGGTTTAACTTGGCAAAGGTGCGGTAGTTCTCCACATCGTTTTCATTCAGCATTAAATGCGTTGCTGATACAGCGCAGCTGACGGCCAGCCCGCGGGCTTTGGCTTGGCGCACCGCTTCTACGCTTTCGGCTGAAGAGATTTGCGAGATGTGATAGCGCGCGCCCGTAAGTTCTACCAACCTGATATCGCGATCAATCATTGCCGTTTCTGCCGCGATCGGAATACCGGCAAGGCCAAGGCGCGTTGCCAGTTCGCCTTCATGCATGACGCCAGCGCTTTGCAAATCCAGATCAAGCGCATGCTGTACAATCAAGGCATCAAAGTTTGACGCATATGATAGCGCACGACGCATTGTCAGTGCATTCATGACGGCGCGGTCGCCATCTGTAAATGCCACCGCACCGGCTTCGCGCAACAGCCCAAACTCGGTCATAATTTGGCCTTCACAGTTTTTCGTGATCGCCGCCATCGGGTGCACACGCACCATCGCCGTGCCGCGAGCGCGGCGGCTAATAAAGTCAACCAACGCGGCGTCATCAATGGCCGGGGTTGTATTTGGCATGACGACCATATGCGTGACACCACCCGCGGCAGCGGCCTGCGATGCAGTTGCCAGTGTCTCGCGGTGTTCCTCGCCTGGCTCGCCGGTAAATACCTGCATGTCGATGAGCCCGGGCAACAAGGCGAGTCCGGTGCAATCTAGGGTCTCTGCGGTGTCGGGCAGCGCGATATCGGTGCCAACGGCAACAATCAAGCCGTCGCGGATGAGCACGGTGCCCAGCATATCGAGCTCCTGCGCGGGATCGATGAGGCGGGCATTGATAAAAGCGCGTTCGTTTGCGTCCATTAGCTTGCCTCTTTTGACTGTGCGGTATTGGGCAGATTAGCGGCGAGGGCTTCCAGTGCTGCCATGCGCACAGCAACCCCCATTTCAACTTGATCGCGGATCAGGCTGATTTCCGGGTCATCGGCAACATCGCTATCAATTTCAGCCCCGCGGTTCATCGGGCCGGGGTGCATAACCAACGCGTTTGGCTTGGCGTAGGCGAGCTTTTCGCGGTTCAACCCATAGAGATGATAATATTCGCGCACGGACGGAATGAATGCGCCTTGCATGCGCTCGGTCTGGACGCGCAACATCATAACAATGTCGCAGCCCTCAAGCCCAGCGCGCATATTGTTAAAAACGCGCGCGCCCAGTCGCTCGGCTTCTGCTGGAATAAGTGTGCGTGGGCCGACCAAATTAACCTGCGCGCCCATCGCGTTCAGCAAAAGAAGGTTGGAACGCGCGACACGCGAATGGGTGATGTCACCGCAAATTGCAATTTTGAGCCCACTGAGTTTGCCGAGCCGTCGGCGAATAGTCAGGGCGTCAAGCAGAGCTTGCGTAGGATGCTCATGCGCCCCGTCGCCAGCGTTTAAAACAGCGCAGGATACTTTCTGGGCCAGCAACGCAACCGCGCCACTATCGGCATGGCGCACAACCAGCAGGTCAGGGTTCATGGCGTTCAGCGTGGCCGCGGTATCGAGCAATGTCTCGCCCTTGTTGACGGCTGAAGATGACACGCTCATATTCATGACATCAGCACCAAGGCGCTTACCCGCCAGTTCAAAAGAGCTCTGCGTGCGCGTGGAGCTTTCAAAAAACAGGTTAATTTGCGTGCGACCGCGTAAGATATTGTTCTTCTTGTCGACTTGACGGTTCAAATCAACATAGGTGTCTGCAAGGTCTAGGAGATTGGAGATGTCGGTGGCGGATAGCTCCTCAATGCCGAGCAGATCTCGGTGAGGAAAACTAAATTTTAACGGCGCCAACGTCATCAAAATCCCATTCTATAGGGACTGGCGCGCATCATGGCAAGGTTTTATTCGACCTAGCCATTCAGCCGGTCGAGCACGCCTTGTAGAATGAAGGCCGCCGCCATTTTATCGATAACCGCGCCGCGTTTAGCACGGCTTGTATCGGCATCAATTAAGGTGCGTTCAACCGCCGCTGTGGACAGTCTTTCATCCCATAAAAGTACAGGCAGATCCGGGAAGCCATCGCGTGCGGCGAGATTGCGGACAAACGCATGGGTCGCCTGAACACGTGGCCCTGCCGAACCATCCATGTTCAAAGGCAGCCCCAAAACCAGCGCGCCAATATTTTCCTGCGCGACAATATCGGCCAACTGATCGGCATCGGTGCCAAATTTCGTTCGTCGGATGGTATCAAACGGGGTGGCAATCTGGTGACGCGTATCGGCCAGCGCCAGCCCGATTGTTTTCGTGCCCAGATCAAGCCCAAGCAAACGCTGACCGGCTGATAAGTGGCTCGGCAATGAAAGAGGATCGTCGATGATGGGCATAAACTGTCCATAACATAATTAATTAGAAGCGACATGTATTATTGCGCATCATTGCGGCGCGAATTATGCCAGTTTATGCCAGTATCATGTGCAAACATCTGCGTGTCGCTTGCGGATATCTGGCGCCTTTGCTAGGTTCGCCGCGCCGCGCTTGCGCCCATTATTGCAGATAAGGAACGGGTAAATTGTCAGTAGATGAAAACATGGTTCGCCGCATCGCCGGTCTCGCGCGTATTCAGGTGGCTGAAGAAAAACTACCCGGCTTGGCGCGCGAATTGAGCGCTATTCTCGGATTTGTAGAGCAATTATCCGAGGTCGATACGCAGGGTGTTCACCCCTATACCAGCCCCGTCGAGACGCAGATTAAAGCGCGCGCCGATGAGGTGACAGATGGGGGCTATCCAGACGACATTTTGGCCAATGCGCCAGAAAAAGATGATGGTTATTTTGCCGTGCCGAAAGTGGTTGAATAAATGACACAAGATAGTGATCTGACGCGCCTGACGCTCGCGCAAGCACGCGATGGATTGCGGGCGAAAAGCTTTTCGGCACAGGAACTGACCCGGAGCTTCATCGACCGTGTAGCGGCATCTGACAAACTAAACGCTTATATTCTCGCCACTCCAGAATTGGCGCTTGAAGCAGCTACGCGTTCGGATAAACGCTTAGCTGACGGCGATGCGCGGCCATTGGAAGGCCTGCCTATTGGCGTCAAAGACTTGTTTTGTACCAGCGGCGTGCGCACAACAGCCTGCTCGGATATTCTTGGCGACTTCACGCCGACATATGAAAGCAAGGTTACCGAAAACCTCTGGCAAGATGGCGCACTGATGCTGGGCAAACTCAATAATGACGAGTTTGCCATGGGGTCATCAAACGAAACATCTGCCTTTGGTCCGTGTATTAATCCGTGGCAGACCGACGACAAGACGCCGCTCGTGCCCGGCGGGTCGTCGGGCGGGTCTTCGGCGGCCGTGGCCGCCCGGCTCGGGCTTGCAGCCACTGCGACCGATACAGGCGGCTCTATTCGCCAGCCTGCGGCCCTTACGGGCACGGTCGGGCTTAAGCCGACATATGGGCGGTGTTCGCGCTGGGGCATTGTTGCTTTTGCGTCTTCGCTTGATCAGGCTGGGCCGATTGCCCGCACGGTGCGCGATAGTGCCATCATGCTAACCAGCATGGCCGGACATGACGCGCGCGATACGACAAGCGCCGATATTAGCGTACCCGATTTTGAGGCTGCGCTGACTGGTGATATTCGGGGGCTTCGGGTTGGCGTCCCGCAGGAATATCGTGTTGATGCAATGCCTAGCGAGATTGAGACGCTGTGGCAGCAGGGTATGGACTGGATGCGTGACGCTGGTGCTGAGATTGTCGATGTCAGCCTGCCGCATACGAAATATGCGCTGCCAGCATATTACATTATTGCACCTGCTGAGGCGTCGTCCAATTTGGCGCGCTATGATGGGGTGCGCTACGGCGCACGCAAGCCTGGTGCTGATATCGATGATATGTATGCCCAGACGCGCGGTGCTGGATTTGGCGAAGAAGTTCAGCGCCGCTTGCTCATCGGCACTTATGCTCTGTCGGCGGGGTATTATGATGCATATTATTTGAAAGCCTTGCAGGTGCGGCGGCTGATTGCACAGGATTTTGAAAAGGCCTATGAGAAATGCGATGTGTTGCTGACGCCAACCACGCCATCTGCTGCGTTTGCACTCGATAAAGCTCAAGCCGATCCGCTGGAAATGTATCTCAATGATGTGTTCACCGTTACCGTAAACCTTGCTGGCTTGCCCGGCATATCGGTACCGGCGGGGCTTGATGCGAACGGCTTGCCATTGGGCTTGCAGTTAATCGGCAAGGCGTTTGGCGAGGAAGAATTATTGCGCGCCGCTGAGGTGCTGGAAACCGCGGCTGGTTTTTCAAGCGAGCCGACAGAATGGTGGAATGCGTCATGACTGAAAAAACAAATTTAATTGCCGGAGTGACCGGCGACTGGGAAATCGTCATTGGGCTTGAGGTGCACGCGCAAGTTACCTCTGACGCGAAATTGTTTTCAGGCGCTGCCACGACCTTTGGCGCAGAACCGAATACGCAAGTTTCGCTTGTGGATGCGGCCATGCCAGGCATGTTGCCCGTCATTAACTGGAAATGTGTCGAGCAAGCAGTGCGCACAGGCTTGGGTTTGAAAGCGCAGATCAACCGGTATTCGGTTTTTGATCGAAAAAATTACTTTTATCCCGACCTGCCGCAAGGCTATCAAATATCGCAATACCTCCAGCCAATTGTTGGCGAAGGCGAGATCGAGATTGATCTTGAGGGCGGCGCAGTGAAAACAGTGGGCATCGAACGGCTGCATCTTGAGCAAGATGCTGGTAAGTCTCTGCACGACCAGCACCCCGATCTCAGTTTTGTTGACTTGAACCGCTCTGGCGTTGCGCTGATGGAGATTGTGTCGCGTCCCGACATGCATTCGGCTGGCGAAGCGCAGGCTTATGTCAAAAAACTGCGAGCAATCCTGCGCTATCTGGGTACATGCGATGGCAATATGGAACAGGGGAGTATGCGCGCGGATGTGAACGTATCAGTGCGCAAACCCGGTGATGAGCTGGGCACACGGTGCGAGATCAAAAACGTAAACTCGATCCGCTTTATCGGACAGGCGATTGAACACGAAGCGCGTCGCCAAATTGATGTGATTGAGGATGGCGGAAAAATAAATCAGGAAACGCGGCTATTTGATCCCAAACGCGGCGAAACGCGGTCAATGCGGTCTAAGGAAGAAGCGCATGATTACCGCTATTTCCCTGACCCTGATCTGCTGCCGCTTACCTTTAGCGCCGAGTTTGTCGATGATATTGCCCGCACGCTGCCCGAGCTGCCCGATGACAAGAAAAAGCGTTTTATGGATGATTACGGCTTGTCTGCCTATGATGCTGGCGTGTTGGTTTCGGAAGCTGAAAACGCTGATTTCTTTGAGTTGGCCGCAAAAGGTCGCGATGCCAAGGCAACTGCAAATATGGTTATCGGCAGTGTATTTGCCGGATTGAACAAGGCGGGGTTGACGATTGCTGATAGTCCGGTTCAGGCCGAACAGGTTGGGCAATTGGTGGATCTGATTTCGGATCAAACGATATCGAGCCGCATTGCCAAGGATGTTTTCGACTTGATGTTTGATGAAGGCTCCGATCAAGGCCGTGACCCAAGCGATATTGTTGAAGAAAAAGGGTTGAAACAGGTTACGGATACCGGCGCTATTGAGGCGGCGGTCGATGCGGTGATCGCAGCAAATCCAGACAAAGTTGAGCAAGCCAAAGCCAAACCCAAAATGGCAGGCTGGTTTGTCGGTCAAGTCATGCAGTCGACAGGCGGCAAGGCAAACCCGCAAGCCGTTAACCAGCTGGTGCTCGCCAAGCTGGGCATTGAAGACCAGTAACCGTGCCGCATCTCATCATTTTGTTTGCGATGAGCTTTGTCGGGCTACTGGCCTCGTGCGTCCTTGGCTGAACATTTGGGACTAAATGAACCACATTAATCAGGTGATCAATCGCCTGTGAAGTTGGCGGCACGTTTTTCGTTAAACGCCCGCACACCCTCGATAAAATCTTTCGACCGGCCAGCTTCGCGTTGGGCCCAGCGTTCATTATTGAGTTGTTCCTCATACGTGCTGTCGACGCTTTCCCACAAGAGATTGCGGATCATGCCCAACGACATTGGCCCTTGGGCAAGCTCGTCAGCCAGCTTGCGGGCTTCATCAAGCAGCGCATCATCTTCAAAGACGCGGTTAATCAACCCCCACTCAAGCGCGTTATCGGCGCTCAAGCGTTCGCCCATCAAAGTCAGCTCCTTGGCGCGCGCCATGCCGATCAGACGCGGCAGAATAAATGTCGCGCCACCATCGGGAACAAGCCCGATACGCCGAAAGGCTTGCAGGAAAAATGCAGATTTACCCGCCAGCACCATATCGCCCATTAGCGCAAAGCTCATGCCGACACCTGCGCATGGCCCGTTAACTGCCGAGACGATCGGGCATGGCAGATTGCGCAATCGCCGTAGCAAGGGGTGATACATGCGTTCCAGTCCGGCACCTGCATCGGGCGGACGGTTAGAGGCTGCGCCACCTTTGGCGACGTCACTTTCCGAGCCGCCATCGCTGGCAACATTGGCACCGGCGCAAAATCCGCGTCCGGCACCGGTGATGATCAGGCAGCGGATTTTATTTTCCGGGTCTTCGATATGATCAAGCGCATGGTCGATGCTGTTAAGCATGGCCGGGGTCATTGCGTTCAAATTGTCAGGGTCGTTAAAGGTCAGGGTAGCAAGCGACCCTTCAATATCCAGTTTCAAAAAATCAAATTCCATTAGCCCTGCTCCCTTTCAGCTTTAATTTGTGCAGTCTCTACAGTTCGGAAATCCGGTTTACGCTTTTCGATAAAGGCGCGGACACCCTCAGCAAATACCGGTTGGTCGCAAAAATGATGCTGCATGTCACGCTCGTAATCGAGTTGGGCATCAAGGCTTTGCAAATTGGCCTGATCATGCGCCCGCACCGAGGCTTTGATGCCCGTAATGGCACCATCAGCGAGGCGTTCAGCATATTCAGTTGCGGTTTCCATCAGTTTGTCATCTGGAAGCATTTCCCAAATGAGCCCCCATGCGGCGGCTTTTTCAGCCGATAGATTGTCGCCTAAAAGCGCCATGCCATTGGCTCGCGCGCGCCCCACCAAATTCGGGATCAGCCACGACGAACCGAGGTCTGAAATAATGCCTAACTGACGTGCAAAAACGAGTTTAAACTTGGCGCTTTCCCCGGCAATTACAATGTCGCCCGCGAGTGCTATTCCCACGCCACCTCCCGCGGCTACGCCGTTAACGGCTGTGACGACCGGCTTTGAGTTAAATGCGATGGCGCGAACAAGCGGATTATAGCCAACTTCCATGGCGTTGGCAGTAACGTCTCCGCCTGACCATCCTTCATTGCTCGGCCATTGGCCATTGGCGAGATCTGCGCCAGCGCAAAATCCGCGGCCTTCGCCAGTTAGAATAATACTTCGCACGGCGTCATTTTTGTCGGCATCGGTCATCACTTCGATCAGACGTTCGACGATAGGTCGGTTAAGGCTATTCAGCACCTCTGGCCGATTAAGACTAACAGTCAAAACACCAGTATCGGCAAGGTGTGTAGTTACAAGTTCAGTCATGAAATTCCCCTCGAATAATTGCGCACTACGTTAGCCGTTTTAGACAAAAATAAAAGACTGAATTCACTTACTGAGCTGTGCTTCAAAACTAGTTCTTGGCAAGGGGGCTAACATTTGATTTAGTTGTCTCAACATTAGGAGGGACTTATGAGTGCAGCTGAACAAATTATTGATTTGCCAGAGACGCCGGAAGAGGAAATCCGTCGGCTCGTAGAACTACAAAAGAAGGCCCATATCGCCGAAGGGCCAATGTCAGCCGAGCGTCGCATCGATCTGATCGACCGGTGCATCGCCGTGCTTGTTGACAACAAAGACGCTATCGTTGAGGCGCTGAATGCCGATTTTGGCAATCGGAGCCCAGAAGGGTCGCTGGCGACGGATGTCGGCGGCACGCTGGCACCACTTAAATATGCGAAGAAAAACGTGCGCAAATGGATGAAGGCATCCAAACGCCATTCGATGTTCCCAATGGGCCTTCTAGGTGCCAGTACGCGTGTTGAGTATCAGCCGCTGGGCTGTGTTGGCAATGTTGTGCCTTGGAATTTCCCATTCAATCTTTGCTTTGCACCGATGGGCAGTATCTTTGCTGCAGGCAACCGCACGATCATCAAACCGTCGGAGTATACGCCAAATTGCGCGCTGCTGACGAAAGAGCTGTGCGAGAAGTATTTCGACCAGGAAGACGTTGCTGTTGTTCTGGGTGGGCCTGAAACCGGGGCTAATTTTTCGAAAATGCCGTTTGACCATTTGCTGTTCACCGGTGCCACGGCAATCGCATCACATGTGATGCGTGCAGCCGCGGAGAACCTTGTTCCAGTAACACTTGAGCTTGGCGGTAAATCGCCGGTGATCGTGTCGGAAAGCGCCAACATGAAGAAAACCGCCGCGCGGGTCATGATGGGCAAAACGCTGAATGCTGGTCAGATTTGCCTCGCACCCGACTATGTGATGGTGCCCGAAGGTGAAGTTGACAGTTTTGTGAGCGAAGCGTCGTCATCAATTGAAACCATGTTCCCGACGCTAAAAGACAATGAAGATTATACTTCTATCGTCAACCAGCGCCATTACGACCGTCTCCAAAGCTATCTGGACGATGCCCGTGAAAAAGGGGCAACTGTTGTGGAATTGAACCCGGCCGATGAGGACTTTTCCCAGCAGGAATACCATAAAATTCCGCCAACCATCATTGTCGAACCAACCGAAGACATGAAGGTTATGCAGGAAGAAATTTTTGGTCCAATCCTGCCGGTCAAGTCATATAAAACGGTCGATGATGCAATCGGATACGTAAATGACCATGAGCGTCCCCTTGGCCTGTATTATTTCGGCGATGACCGTGCGGAAGAAAACCGGGTGGTCAACTCCACGACCTCCGGAGGCGTTTCGGTGAACGATGTGATAACGCATATCATGCAGGATGATGCCCCGTTTGGGGGTGTAGGTCCGTCTGGTACGGGTGCCTATCACGGCCGTGAGGGTTTCGTGAATTTCAGTCACGCCAAAACCATTTTCCGTCAAACATCATTTGAGTTTGCTGCCGGCATGCTGCGTCCGCCTTATGGCGATAAAATTCGCAAAATGCTAAACGGCATGATCAAAAAATAACGGATTATTGTTAATCTGGGGGTCGCGTGCGTTATTTTGATGCACGCGGCCTTTTTTTTCGGCATAAGGCGAGGGAAAAGGGGATAATACACCATGGAAAAAATTGGAAAATTCGCCTGGGAAGACCCGTTTCTGCTCACTGAACAATTAACTGAAGAAGAACGGTTGATCTCCGAAAGCGCACGCGCATTTGCCCGTGAACGCCTCCAACCGCGTGTCATCGACGCCTTTGCAAATGAGACTGTTGAGCCGGAAATATTCCGCGAAATGGGCGAGCAGGGGCTCTTAGGCGCTACTGTGTCTCCCGACTTTGGCGGTGCTGGCGCGTCATATGTCTCCTACGGGCTGATCGCGCGCGAAGTTGAGGCCGTCGATAGCGGTTATCGCTCAATGATGTCGGTTCAATCATCGCTGGTTATTCATCCAATCAACACATTCGGCTCACAAGAACAGAAAGAAAAATATCTGCCGAAACTGACAAGTGGTGAATGGATCGGTTGTTTTGGACTGACGGAACCAGATGCCGGCTCAGACCCCGCTGGTATGCGGACCTTTGCCAAGAAGGTCGATGGCGGGTTTGTTTTAAACGGCTCGAAAACGTGGATTTCCAATGCTCCCGTCGCTGATGTGTTTGTTGTTTGGGCAAAATCAGAGGCGCATGATGGCAAAATCAAAGGCTTCATTCTTGAAAAAGACATGGCTGGTCTCTCCGCGCCAAAAATTGAAGGCAAAATGTCGCTGCGTTCATCTGTTACCGGCATGATCATGATGGATGATGTGCAGGTACCGGAAGAAAATATGTTGCCGGATGTCGAAGGTTTAAAGGGGCCATTTAGCTGTCTGAACCGCGCGCGTTATGGCATTAGCTGGGGCGCAATGGGCGCGGCTGAATTTTGCATGCATGCTGCTCGGACTTACGGTCTTGAGCGTCATCAATTCAATAAGCCGCTGGCGGCAAACCAGCTTTACCAGAAAAAACTGTCCGATATGCAAGGCGAGATCGCACTTGGTTATCAGGCAAGCTTGCGCGTTGGTCGACTGATGGATGAAGGTCGATTTGCGCCAGAAATGGTGTCTATTGTGAAGCGCAATAATGTCGGCAAAGCGCTTGATATTGCCCGCACCGCTCGTGATATGCATGGTGGCAACGGCATTGCGCAAGAATATCACATTATGCGACACGCGATTAATCTTGAAACTGTCAATACCTATGAAGGCACCCATGATGTGCATGCGCTCATCCTTGGTCGTGCAATTACGGGCATCGCCGCATTTTAAACGAGGCGACCTATGGACGGTAAAATACGCTGGGGCATTCTGGCGACAGGAAGCATTGCAGATACTTTTGCCAGCGACCTAAAACACAGTCATTACGGAGTACTGTTCGGCGTTGCCAGCCGGTCGTTCGCGCGTGCGCAAGCATTTTGCGACACACATGGCGGCACACCCAGCCATGACTATGCTGCACTTTTGGCGCGTGATGATATTGATGCGGTTTACATTGCAACGCCGCATGACGCCCATGTTGTTTGGGCGCACCGCGCGTTGGAAGCAGGCAAAGCCACCTTGTGTGAGAAGCCGCTTGGCTTGAACCAAGGTGAGGTTTTGAGCCTTTACGGTGCGGCCGCACGCAATAATGTTTTGCTTGTCGAAGCCTTGATGTATGTCATGCATCCGCGCATGCATCTTGCCCGCAAGCTGGTGAGTGATGGCGAGATTGGCACGGTTACTGGCTTTTCTTCGGGCTTTGGTTTTTCGTTTCCCTTCACACCCGAACACCGGCTCTATAATCGTGATCGCGCAGGCGGCGGCATGCTGGACATTGGTATTTATCCGCTCACGGCGGCGCGGTTTTTGTTGGGCGAGCCTCATGCTCTGAGCGGCGAGGCGCGTCTTGCACCGACAGGCGTTGATGCCGAAGCGCGCGCGATACTTGATTACGGCAATTTTGCTGCGGACTTGCATTGCGCGATCGACACGGATATTGCGTGGCAGATTTCAGTTATGGGCAGCGACGGCAAGCTGGTGATTGACCAGCCATGGCATTCGGGACCAGATAACCAATCAATAGTTGTGACCAAGGCAGACGGCAGCGTGCAGGAATTTTCAACTGCGGAGACCCGTCCGCTTTACGCCGTTGAAGCTGACCATGTGGCCGATTGTTTGCAACGGGGTGATATCGCATCCGACCTTGTATCGCCGGAATTTTCGATCAACACCGCCTACTGGCTCGATCGCTGGCGCACAGCCGGAGGCGTAACCTATGACGCCGACACGCTTGGCCCAACTGGATTTGATGCCAACCCACCCGTGGCTGGTCGGCATGGGATTATGCCAATGATGCATATGGACGGGGTAGATACACCAATCTCGCGGTTGGTTTTGGGAACAGATAACCAGATCGATGCACCAACGCTGGCAGCGATGGCCGATACATTTTTCGAGCAAGGCGGCACTTGCTTTGATACAGCGCATATTTATAGCGACGGCGTTAGCGAGCAAGTTTTGGGGGCTTGGATTAAGGCGCGTGGCGTGCGCGATCAGATTGTTATTCTCGGCAAAGGAGCACACCCGCCGGATTGCACACCCGATGCAATGGCGCGCCAGCTGGATGAATCGTTAAACCGCCTGCAAACCGAATATATCGACATTTAATGTTTGCACCGCGATAACCCGGATATCCCGATC
>DKNW01000095.1 GCA_002469805.1 Rhodobiaceae bacterium UBA7378 | reverse complement strand
CCCACGTCAATTAGCCTAGACACTTAAATGGAGAAATTGAAGTCCCAAAGGGGTTAGCTAACGCCAGCACGTGAAGGCTTTCCAATATCAGCGCATGTGCGCTTTAGTTGGTGACATGTCGGCGACAGGTCAGTGACACGGGCATCAAAGCCTTTTATGTTAAACCTTCAAATGGGCGTGTCCCTATCTTTGGCCCCGTAGCTCAACTGGATAGAGCGCGAGACTTCTAATCTTGAGGTTGCAGGTTCAAGTCCTGCCGGGGTCGCCAAACTTCACGCGGTGAGCAGATCAGTGATCCAGGGCAGATGCTCGCGGCCTAAAAACATTTGATCGTGAACAATATAGGTCGGTGCCGCGAAAATTCCGGCAGCGTCGGCGGATGCCAACTCGGTCTCCAGCCGCTGTCGGGCGGCTTGTTCGTCTGGCATGTCTGGCGCGCCTGGCAAAGCTGAAACGACATGCAGGCTGTCGAGGTCAGCGTCGCTACTCCAATAGCATTGAAAAGCCGCTTCGATGAAAAGGGTGGTGTCCGCGCCTGTGTCGTTTAATACGCATAGCGCCGCCAGCGCGATATCGGTAGATGGCGGTGGGTCGCGAAATTGCATGGGCAGATTTTGTATCGCGGCATAGTGAGCATGTGTTTGCACACGGGCATGCGCTCTAACACGGCGATGCCGCTCGCTGACGCTTTCCTCTGGTTTTTTGGCCAGTTGAGGAGCTTGATAATGGCGTACTGGCCGCCAGTTGATGCCGACGCCTAATTTTTGGGCCAAAGCCAAGGTTGGACGCATGGCGAGATAGGAAGCGGGGCATTTGAAATCGATGTAAAGGTAAATCACAGCGAAATCTCGTAGGCGATATCGGGCGCGTGTCCCGTACGGCCGGAAAGATGCCAAGCGACGTAAGGCAGATGTTCGCGCCCGAAAAGAACCTGCCCGTCAATCACAAAACTTGGCACGCCGTAGATGCCGGCCGGGTGAAGCTGTTGCGACAAGGCGTCATGCGCAGCGCGTCCGGGACCATTTAAAAACGCCAAAAAGCCATGCGTTGATACCCCGACCGTGCGTAAAATCTGTTCAACCACCTCGGGGTCTTCAATATCCAATTCGCGTCTCCAGAAAGGTGGGAATACGGCTTCCAAATAAGCGGGCAATTTTTCGCGGTCGGTTTGTGAGACCCACAAGATGGCAATATTGGGGATGGAGGAATCCCAGATCTTTTCGGTGCCTTTAAGCGTATAGCCCTGGCGCTCGGCATAGCGGCGCGCATCGCGATATGCGTAGCGCACCATATTCCATTGCGCTGGTGTTCGGTCGGATTTGATGACCTTGCCTTTTTTCGTTGTCGCAGATCCTAAATAGCTAGGAATATTAAGTGTTAAGGGGCGCCAGTCAAAAGATTGATTTAATTCTTTTTCCAGCGCCAAAATAGGCTTTATCGCAACAAAAGCGTAAGGGCTCTTTATGTCGATATAAACGATGAGCGGACACGCGCTTTCCAATGCCTGCATGGTGTAAGTCCTTTTTTTCACTATAGGGGTGCCATGCCGCGTGAAGCAAGGGGGCAATAAATCGCTGAAAGTATGTCATGTTTTCGACTTTATCGTCGCGCTCCATATTAGACCGATACTAGGGTATGCGAACGGAACTGACAGCACTCATCAAAAAGCACGAAGGGTTTCGGGCCGCCGCCTATCGCGACACCCGGGGGAATTTAACCATTGGCTATGGTCGGTTGATAGACCCGCGTCGTGGCGGCGGTATTTCCAATCAGGAGGCTGAAGTGCTTTTGATTGCCGACATCAATAAAGCGCGAGCGGATGTGCAGGCTTTGTTTCCCCAATATCGGGTATTCGATCAGGCGCGCTATAACGCGCTGGTGTCGATGGCGTTTAATCTTGGTCGCTCCGGTTTGGCGGGATTTCGAAAAATGATTGCGGCCATTGATCGAGGTGATTGGGAGTGTGCGGCGTTTGAAGCGTTGAATTCCAAATGGGCACGACAGGTGCCGACACGCGCCAATGAAATCGCCATGCTGTTAGACAAGGCATGACAAAAGCATGAGAGTGTGGTTTATCACAGCGGGCGCACATGCGCCGCGATGTCACCGCTTCGGCACAGGCTGATAAAGCGCGCGCCCAATTCGGCGCTTTGCGCGACAGTGCTTTGCCACTTGTCAAAGCGGATATGTTCGCGCCGCCGGTATTTACTGAAGTCTTGCCGCGAGGGCAGTTTCGCATCTGGTAGCGACCGGATGAACGATCGGCTAGGCGCTATCATCACTACATTATCGAGAAGGTGGCGACCCGCTTTGCGGTATGGCGAAAATTTATCGAACCAGCGGATTTTGAAGTGATCGTAGAAATGCGGATATAGTAAAAGGCTGTCGGATGTCGGCCAGAAGCTGCCGGGAACGGGATGATAGTCGAGAAGCCCGCCATCCAGATATCCATGGTGCGGGTCGTCAACAAAATATACCGGCCGCATATAGACAGGGATCGTGCCCGATGCGCGCAAGGCGTCGTAGAAATTATCGTTAGTTAGAACCTTGTGGTGCACGTTAAACCCGTCGCGTGCGTTAAACTTCTGGGTACTGCGTGGATCAGAAAAAACCACGCGCTCGGCCATGCCGCCCAGTGCCGACATACCACTAATAGAACGCAATAACCCGACAGACAATGCCAGATGCTTGGCCCCCTTACGGGTGTTATTCAGTAAGCCGTGGCACCGCACTGAACCAAGATGCAAATGATATTTTGTATTCTCCAGAATTTCCGATACGCCGGTATGTAAGCCATCTGGCGTGCCGTCGCCTAGATATTGTTGCAGTGTCTTGTCAGTTTCCGCGGCGATTGTTTCGGCGCTGATGTCGCCAGCATAAGTCTGGTTGATATAGCTTTGCGCTAGCTCACCCAGGGCTTGTGCCGGGTCGCGGCGAGCGGCGGCGGCCAGTTTGAAGGCTCCAACGGATGTGCCGTAAAGGTCAACCGGTGCAAGCTTTTGGCGCGCGGTCATCCACGTGCCGAAAATTGCCGAATCTAGGCCGGAAATTGCCAACCATTTGGCGGCACCAGACGCGCCGAAAATGGTCGAAATATCGTCCGGGCTTAATCCGTTCTTTTGAATATGGCGATAGGCGGTCGGGCCGGCGGCAAGGGTTAGCACATCGTTCATAGCGCTCAGATATTAATGGCTTTCAGCTGCCTTCCATATGGCGGCGTTGAAGGTTTCAAACAAGGGTGCGGACAGATGGTTTTCACCCGTTTGATATTCCGGGTGCCATTGAACGCCAACGCAAAACGGGTGGTCGGGTTTAATGACGGCTTCAATGGTGCCGTCTTCGGCATGGGCGTCAGCTACCAACCCGTCGGCCAGTCGGTTGATGGCTTGGTCGTGCAGTGAGTTTACGTGCGCGTGTGTCCGACCCGTCAGCTCATGCCACCAGCCATGTTCGGTGAAATTAACGGCGTGACGCGCCCGATAGACACTGGTCTGATCGTCAACCTCTGGCGCGCGGTGGTCGAGCTTATCTGCATTGCCGCTAAGCCCCGCTGATAGCGTCCCGCCGCAAGCGACGTTTAATTCTTGCATGCCGCGGCAAATTGCAAGCACTGGCATATCGTTGGCAAGGGCAGTGTTGATGATATCGAAGCTAACAGCGTCGCGGCTTTGATCAAACGGCAGATGGGCCGGTGTCTGTGTGCCGCCATAGGCGTCTGGATGCACATTGGTGCGATTACCCGTAACCAGCAAACCGTCAAAACTAGATAATAAATCGGCGGATGATTGCACGTCGGCAAATGC
>DKNW01000065.1:518-11843 GCA_002469805.1 Rhodobiaceae bacterium UBA7378 | reverse complement strand
CTGAAATTTTGAACGCCAGTCCCGCAAGCAAGAACACCATTCCGACCACTTGGGCCAATGGCAAAACGCCGTTTTCGGTGGTGAACGCTGCCGCAATACCAGTGAAATTTGTCGTGCCGGAAAATCCGTATATCAACGACGCGCCATACAACAACATGCCTGATGACAAGGCTCCAAGAACGAAATATTTTAGTCCAGCCTCTGTTGCCCGCAAACTGTCGCGCTTGATGGCGGCGAGCACGTAAAGCGCAAGGCTTTGCAACTCGATGCCCATATAAAGCGAAATAAGATCGTTTGCCGAGATCATCATGCCCATGCCCACCGCGGCAAGAACCATCAATACTGGCACTTCGAAACGCGCAAGGTTTTCGTTTTGCATAAACCCGCGCGACATTATGATAATAACCGCAGTTGCCAGATAGGTCAGGGTTTTCATATAGGCCGAGAACTGATCGACAATGAAACTGCCCGAAAAGGCCAGTTGTGCACCTGCTTCGCCCTGCAACCACGACGCGACCGCCGCTATCAACAAAAGCGAGATTGCACCAAATTCAACCGTTCGCGTGGCATCACTGGCAGCAAAAGCCCCAACCATCAATAGCCCCATAGCCCCTAAGAAGAGAACGAGTTCAGGCAATAATAATATGACATTCGCCAGCATGCAGATCTCCTAACGTATCCCCTCCGCACCGCCAATAAGCAGAGCGTTAGCAGCATGAGATGACAGGGCATCTTGGTAATTCGCAATCAGATGATCAACAGAAGCTGCGGTTATATCGAGAATTGGCATCGGCCATACACCAAAAATCAGCGTGGCGATGACCAACGGTACAAAAAGGAAAATCTCACGGCGGTCCGTATCAGCGATTTGCTGCAGGCCCTCATGTTCAATGCGCCCGAAACTAACCCGGCGATAAAGCGTCAGCGCATAGCATGCAGAGAAAATAACGCCGCTGGTCGCGAACATGGCCGTCCACGTGCTGACTTGGAATGTGCCAATAATCGTCAAAAACTCACCGACGAATCCGGAGGTGCCAGGCAGCCCGACATTCGCCATGGTAAACAGCATAAATATCGCGGCATAAATCGGCATACGGTTCGCCAGACCACCATAGGCAGAGATTTCGCGCGTGTGCATGCGGTCGTAGATGACCCCGACGCACAAGAACAGCGCGCTGGAGATCCAGCCATGCGACAGCATCTGGAAGATGCCGCCCTGCACGCCCTGAACGGTCGCCGAGAACAGCCCCATCGTAACAAATCCCATATGCGCCACCGACGAGTAAGCAATTAGCTTCTTCATGTCTTCTTGCGCAAACGCCACAAGCGAAGTGTACACAATGGCAATCGCACTTAGGGCGAACACCATGGGCGCGAACATATCTGACGCGATTGGGAACATGGGCAGCGAGAACCGCAAAAATCCGTACCCACCCATTTTCAACAACACCCCAGCCAGAATAACCGATCCGGCTGTCGGGGCTTCAACATGGGCATCAGGCAGCCACGTATGTACTGGCCACATGGGCATTTTCACAGCAAATGAAGCAAAGAACGCCAGCCATAGCCACGTCTGCCAATCGGCAGAAAAGGCGGTGTCCATCAGATCTGGAATATAAGTCGTGCCTGACTGCCAATACATAACAAGGATCGCCAATAGCATCAGAACCGAGCCTAGAAGCGTGTACAAAAAGAACTTGAAGCTCGCATAAACGCGACGACCACCACCCCAAATGCCGATGATCAGGAACATCGGAATTAAGCCACCTTCAAAGAACAGATAAAACAGGATGAGATCCATAGCGCAGAAAACGCCTATCATCAGTGTTTCGAGCACAAGAAACGCCAGCATATATTCGCGCACGCGGTGCGTGATTGCGTGCCAGCTTGCCAAAATACAAATCGGCATCAACGCGGCGGTAAGCAGCACAAACAGCACAGATATGCCGTCGACGCCCATGGCATAGTCAATACCATTGCCCAGCCATTCGAAGCGCTCGACAAACTGAAATTCCGCTGACGCGCCATCGAACTGGCTGACCATAAACCCTGTCAGAAACAGCGTAACAACCGAGGTCCAAAGCGCTACAGCTTTGGCATTACCGGCGGCGTTGGTTTCATCGCCACGGATCAGCAGAATGAAGAACGCGCCTAGAAGTGGTAAAAACGTGATCGTGGAAAGTATCGGCCAGTCAGTCATTACTGCCCCCCCGCGAGCATGAACCAGCTCACCAATCCGGCGATACCAAGCAGCATGGCAAAGGCATAATGATACACAAACCCGGTTTGCAGGCTCACAGCACGGCGCGTGACATATAATACTGTTGCGGCAATACCGTCAGGACCAAAGCCATCGATAACATACCCATCACCGCCTTTCCATAACAAGCGCGCCAGCCATTTTGCGGGACGTACAAAAATGAAATTATAGATCTCGTCAAAATACCATTTATTGAGCAAAAACTTGTAAATCAAGTCGTGCTCGGTCGCGAGTTGGTTCGGCAAATCGGGCTTGCGAATATAAAACACCCAAGCCAAAGCAAAGCCCGTCAGCATCATAACCAGCGGCGATAGCTTCACCCATCCAGGAACATCATGCAGGTCGTGTAGAACATGATTGTCAGCACTGGTAAAGATGCTACTACCCCAGAAAGCCGCCTGCCCGTCACCAATGAAGAAATCATAGAATGCAAAACCAGCAAACAATGCACCCAGCGACAAAATAATCAGTGGCACCAGCATAACTGGCGGACTTTCATGCACATGGCTCAGCGTTTCGTTTGAACAGCGCGGTAGGCCGTAAAACGTCAGGAATATAAGACGCCAGCTGTAAAACGATGTGAACAACGCCGCCACGACAAGCAAGGTGAAGGCAAACATGTGCGGGCCAATATGCGCAGCATATGCGGCCTCGACAATCGCATCTTTAGAGAAGAACCCAGCCGTAAGCGGGAAGCCGGTCAAAGCCAGCGTGCCAACAATCATGACGAACCAACTGGCAGGTACGAGCGTCCGCAGGCCGCCCATTTTCCGCATGTCCTGTTCGTCCTGCATGGCGTGAATAACCGAGCCAGCGCCGAGAAACAGAAGCGCCTTAAAAAACGCATGTGTGAATAAATGGAACATCGCGGCCTGATAAGCGCCAACGCCCAGCGCGACGAACATGTAGCCCAATTGCGAGCATGTCGAATAGGCAATAACGCGCTTGATATCGTTTTGCACCAGCCCAACAGTGGCAGCAAAAAACGCTGTAACGGCACCCACAATCGTGACGACAGAAAGCGCGGTTGGCGACAACTCAAAGAGTGGCGAGCAACGTGCGACCAGGAAAATGCCCGCTGTGACCATGGTTGCGGCGTGGATGAGCGCCGAAACAGGCGTTGGGCCTTCCATCGCATCAGGCAACCATGTGTGTAAAAAGAACTGCGCCGATTTACCCATCGCGCCCATGAACAACAACAGACAAATTGTTGTGAGCGTCGGCAGCGTGAACCCTAAAAACTCAAGCTGACCCTTGGCCAGCGCGCCAGCGGCGGCGAAAACCGTGTCAAATTCGAGCGAGCCGACGGTAAAATAAATTGCTGACATACCGAGAATAAGGCCGAAATCGCCAACACGATTGACCACAAATGCCTTGATAGCGGCCGCGTTCGCCGAAGGCTTTTTATACCAGAAACCTATTAACAAATAGGAGGCGAGGCCAACGCCTTCCCAGCCGAAAAACAGCTGCACAAAATTATCCGCCGTCACCAGCATGAGCATCATGAAGGTAAACAGCGACAGATAAGCGAAGAAACGCGGGCGCGCCGGATCGTGGCTCATATAGCCGATCGAATAAACATGCACCATTGATGACACGCAAGTCACCACAACCAGCATAACGGCTGTGAGCGTGTCTATACGCAAAACCCAGTCAATGTGAAGCGAGCCGGAATGTATCCATTGCAACACATTGACGGCGACAGCCTCGCCATTTAGACCAACATCAACAAACGCAATGCATGACATTAAAGCCGACAGGATGAGCAATCCGGAAGAAATCAATTCCGACGGTCGGTCGCCAATAATCCGTCCAAAAAGGCCGGCGATCAGGGCACCTAACAGCGGAAAAAATACAATCGCCTGATACATAATTAGCCTTTCATCTGGCTGACATCTTCAACTGCGATGCCGCCCCTGTTCCGGAAGTAAACCACAAGAATGGCAAGTCCGATTGCGGCTTCACCTGCCGCGACCGTGAGAACGAGAAGCGCAAAGACCTGCCCGACCAGGTCACCCAGAAAAGCGGAGAACGCGACGAGATTAATGTTGACGGCCAAAAGCATCAGCTCGATCGACATCAAAATAACAATGATATTTTTACGGTTCAAAAAGATACCGAAGACACCGATGGTGAACAGCACGGCCGCCAATGTCAGATAATGGTTTAGACCGATTTCCATGACGCCCTCTTAAAGCCCTTTTCCGGGTTCGATGTCTACCAGTTCGACGCCGTCTTCGCGCGTACGGGCATTCTGCTCAGCAATGCTCTGGCGGCGCGGGTTCTCTGATTTAACCAGCGTCAGCACAATCGCGCCGATCATGGCAACCAGCAACACGGCACCCGCCGCTTGGAAGAAGTAAATATAATCAGTGTATAGCACCCTACCGATAGCTTCGGCATTGGTCATGCCCTCCGGCGTGGCTTGCGGCAGTTTGCTTTGACTGACCATTTGAGTCGAAGCACCGAAAATGAGCAATAATTCAAGCAGAAGGATAAAACCAACCGTCGCGCCGATCGGCATATATTGTAAGAAGCCCTCGTTCAACTCGGCAAAGTCAATGTCGAGCATCATCACCACAAACAAAAATAACACGGCCACCGCCCCCACATAGACCACAACAAGGATCATGGCTAGGAACTCTGCACCCATCAAAACGAACAGCCCAGCGGAGTTGAAGAATGTCAAAATCAGGAACAAAACCGAATAAACCGGATTGCGCGCGGATATCACCATGAACGCACTGGCGACGGCAACTGTTGCGAACAGGTAAAAGGAAAGTGCTGTGAGGGTCATTTGATGTTCTGTTTATCTGTAGGGGGCGTCGAGTTCAATGTTCTTGGCGATTTCGATTTCCCACCGATCACCGTTTTCCAGCAGCTTCTGCTTATCATAAATGAGCTCCTCGCGGGTTTCGGTTGCAAATTCAAAATTCGGGCCTTCGACGATGGCATCCACCGGGCATGCTTCCTGGCAAAAACCGCAATAAATACATTTCACCATATCAATGTCGTAACGCACAGTGCGGCGGGTGCCGTCATTATTGCGTGGACCTGCTTCAATGGTAATAGCCTGTGCTGGACACACCGCCTCGCATAATTTGCAAGCAATACAGCGTTCCTGCCCATTTGGATAACGGCGCAACGCATGCTCACCGCGGAAGCGCGGGCTTAGCGGGCCTTTTTCATAAGGGTAGTTTACGGTTAGCTTCTGCTTGAAGAAATATCGCATTGCCAAGCCAAAGGCCGAAACAAATTCGGCGAGAAACAATCCGCGCGCTGTTTTATCCAACCAAGCCATTGTTCTATCCCCTATTACCCTGCCAGTCCGAAATACTGGATCACGCCAGCTGTGAGAACCACCCAGAAGAGCGAAATGGGCAGAAAAACTTTCCATCCAAGGCGCATCAGTTGGTCGTAACGATAGCGTGGCACAATGGCCTTCACCATTGAGAACATGAAGCACATAAACGTCATCTTGATGATGAACCAGATAACGCCAGGCACCCAGTTAAACGGCGCAACATCGATCGGTGGCAACCAGCCACCCAAAAACAAAATGGTCGTCATAGCGCACATCAGCACGATATTTGCCAATTCGCCGATCATGAAAACAACGTAAGGCGTAGATGAATATTCGGTCATGAAACCGGCAACCAGTTCGCTTTCTGCCTCAGGCAGGTCAAACGGTGGTCGGTTGGTTTCCGCTAGCGCCGATACGAAGAAAATCACAAACATCGGAAACAAAGGAATGGCGAACCAAACTGTTTTCTGGGCCATGACAATGTCTGTCAGATTAAGCGAGCCGACGCACAGCAACACGGTGATGATAACGAGGCCAATAGATACCTCATACGACACCATTTGCGCGGCTGACCGCAATGCGCCCAAAAACGGGTATTTCGAGTTGGACGCCCAGCCACCCATAATAACTCCGTAGACCCCGAGCGATGAGATTGCAAAAATATATAAAATACCGACGTTAATATCGGAAACGGCCCAGCCCTCATCGACCGGTATCACCGCCCAAGCACTCAACGCCAGAAACAGGGTGATGATCGGTGCCAGCAAGAAAACAGCTTTATTGGATGATGTCGGAAAAATTACCTCCTTGAAGAGGTATTTCAAAATATCAGCAAAACTTTGCAGCAAACCAAAAGGGCCGACGACATTCGGCCCCCGCCGCAAATGCACTGCACCCCAAACCTTCCGCTCGGCATACATGAAGAAAGCCAACCAGAGCAGCAACGCCACCAGAATAAGAAGACTGTGTCCGGCGACCATAAGCGCCGGCCAGACATATGTATCAAGGACCAGATTATCCATTGCTACCCGTCCCATCAACATGCGCACCGGCTGCGGTTCGTTGTGTTTTGGCTTCAGCACACGCCGCCATGGTTGCAGAAGCCCGGGCAATGGGATTGGTAAAATAATAATCCGTTATCGGCGAGACAAAACCTTCATCATTAAGACTGCCAGATTCCAAAACATTTTCGGGGGCAGTCGGCGACAAGACTTGGTCAAGTTTCGCAAGCTGCGGCGCCTGATCAAACATCGCAACGCGCAGCGCATCCACTGTGTCAAAAGACAACGTAACGCCAAGACGCTCTGACAGCGCCCGGAATATCTTCCAGTCTTCGCGGGCATCGCCGGGTGGGAAAGCGGCGCGCGCGGTCATTTGTGCGCGGCCTTCCGTGTTCACGTAAATGGCCTGTTTCTCGGTATATGCAGCGGCAGGCAAAATTACATCCGCGCCATGCGCCCCGCGGTCGCCGTGGCTACCAATGTAAATTACAAAGGCATCGCCCAGCTCGTCGCGGTCGATTTCGTCGGCGCCGTATAAAATTACTGTCGAAATATCACCCGATTGGCATCCCGCCAGAATAGCATCCCGGTCGCGGCCATCTGCACCGGGCAAAAACCCGACATCCATGCCACCAACCCGCGCTGCGGCCGTATGCAAAACATTGAACCCGTTCCATGCTTCATGCACCATACCGGTTTTTTCGGCCAATTTAAGGCTTTGCGCAAAAATCGCGGCGCCATCAGCCCGCGCCAGCGCACCCTGCCCCAAAATCAGCATTGGGCGCTCAGCCTTGGCAAGAATATCAGCAAAACCATGCTTGCCATCAACAAGGTCGCTCAGCGTCTGGGGCCCTGCACCGATGAAATCAACATCATACGTTAGGTCGATTGGCTGGCCGATCGCGGCAATCGGAAAATTCCCTGCAAGCCAGCGCTTGCGAATACGCGCATTCAACACCGCCGCCTCAAGGCGCGGATTGGTGCCGATGAGAATAAGCGCGTCAGCATCTTCAATGCCGGCAATGCTCGTATTGAATATATAATTCGCCCGGGGACCGGATAATTTTGCACCATCCTGTCGGCAATCAAGGTGCGGACTGCCCAGCTTTTCCATCACGGATTTTAGAGCGAACTGCCCTTCAGTACATACCAGATCACCTGCCAGAGCAGCCAGCTTATCAGCACCGCCGTCCAGCCGTACTGCAATTGCATCAAAAGCAGTGTTCCAGTCAGTAGCCTGCAACTTCCCGTCGACACGAATATACGGCCGGTCAAGGCGTTGTGTGTTCAACCCATCCCAAACAAATCTCGATTTGTCGGAAAGCCATTCTTCGTTCACATCGTCATGGTCACGCGGCATGATGCGCATTGCCTCGCGACCCCGCACATCCACGCGAATATTACTGCCCACAGCATCCATCACATCAATGGTCTCAGTTTTACGCAGCTCCCATGGGCGCGCGGTAAATGCATAAGGCTTTGACGTCAGCGCACCGACCGGACAAAGGTCGATCACATTGCCTGACATTTCGCTTTCGAGCGATGCTTCGAGATAGGTGGTAATCTCCATATCCTCGCCACGGCCAATCGCGCCAATTTCCGGCACACCGGCAACTTCGGTCGCAAAGCGCACACAGCGTGTGCAGTGGATACACCGTGTCATAACGGTTTTGACAAGCGGCCCCATTTCCTTTTCTTCAACAGCGCGTTTATTGTCATCAAAGCGGCTTGAATCAACGCCGTAACCCAGCGCTTGGTCCTGCAAATCGCACTCGCCACCTTGGTCGCAGATCGGGCAGTCGAGCGGATGGTTGATCAGCAAAAACTCCATCACCCCTTCGCGTGCTGATTTCACGCTGTCGGTCTGGGTATTCACCACCATGTCGGGAGCAACTGGCATGGCGCAGCTGGCAACCGGCTTGGGCGCCTTTTCAACTTCAACAAGGCACATGCGGCAATTACCTGCTACCGACAGGCGGTCGTGATAGCAAAACCGCGGAATTTCTACGCCAGCGGCTTCACACGCTTGTAAAATCGTTGTTCCGGGATCAACCTCGACAGCTACGCCGTCGACCGTAACGTTGACGCGATCACTCATTCAGCAGCCTCCGATTGCAAGCTGTCTGCCAGACGCGCTTCAATTTCAGGGCGGAAATGCCGGATAAGCCCCTGAACCGGCCAAGCCGCTGCATCGCCAAGCGCACAAATCGTATGACCTTCGATCTGTTTGGTCACCTGCAGCAACATATCAATTTCCTTGGGTTGCGCCCGGCCTGCCGCCAAACGCTCCATCACGCGCCACATCCAGCCAGTTCCTTCACGGCATGGCGTGCACTGGCCGCAGCTTTCGTGCTTGTAGAAATACGAAATCCGCGCAATCGCTTTGACGATATCGGTCGATTTATCCATCACGATCACGCCAGCTGTGCCAAGACCTGACTGCACATCTTTCAGGCTGTCAAAATCCATTCGGATCGTGTCGCAAATATCCTTGGGCAAAAGCGGCACAGATGAGCCACCCGGAATAACAGCCAGCAGATTGTCCCATCCGCCCCGCACGCCACCGGCATGCCGCTCAAGCAATTCCTTCAAAGGAATACCCATCTCTTCTTCCACATTGCAGGGCCGATTTACGTGGCCAGAAATGCAAAATAATTTGGTGCCGGTATTGCCCTCGCGCCCCAGACCGGAAAACCAGCTGGCCCCGCGGCGACATATTGTTGGCGCAACGGCAATGCTTTCAACATTATTTACGGTTGTCGGACAACCATAAAGACCAACATTGGCCGGGAACGGCGGCTTGAGCCTTGGCATGCCCTTTTTGCCTTCAAGGCTTTCGATCAGCGCAGTTTCTTCGCCGCAAATATATGCGCCTGCTCCGTGGTGCACGTAAATATCATAGGCCCAGCCAGAGCCAGCCGCATCTTTGCCTAAAAGCCCGGCGTCATAGGCTTCATCGACAGCGCGCTGTAATGCTTCACGCTCGCGCACAAACTCGCCCCGTACATAGATATAGCAGGCATGCGCGCCCATAGCGAAACCCGCCAGCAAGCAACCTTCCAGCAATTTATGCGGCTCGTGGCGCATAATATCACGGTCTTTACACGTACCCGGCTCCGACTCGTCGGCATTGACGACGAGGTAATGCGGACGTCCATCATTTTCCTTCGGCATGAACGACCATTTCAGACCGGTGGGAAAGCCAGCGCCGCCGCGCCCGCGCAGGCCGGAGCCTTTCATTTCATCGATCACCCAGTCGCGACCCTTTTTGATTAGGTCAGCAGTATTGTCCCAGTCGCCACGCGCTTGCGAGGATGCAAGGTCAGCTCCCCCGAACCCGTAAATATTGGTAAAAATACGATCTTCGTCGCGCAACATTACATATTACCTTTCAACACTGTC
This sequence comes from Rhodobiaceae bacterium UBA7378, assembly GCA_002469805.1. Lineage (GTDB taxonomy): Bacteria > Pseudomonadota > Alphaproteobacteria > RS24 > RS24 > UBA7378. Next base: position 1,876 of record DKNW01000065.1, on the reverse strand, counting down.
GGGCCACCTTCAGGTGCCGATGCCTGACGCCCGTTCTGCGGACCCGTTGCCACTTCGCGTCCGTGACGCAAATCCTCAAGCAGCCGCTCAAATGTGTCGGCGGTGAGGTCTTCAAAAAAATCATCGTTAATCTGGACCATGGGAGCGTTCACACAAGCGCCCAGACATTCCACTTCCAGCCAGCTTAGCTTGCCGTCTTCGGTTACGTTACCCTGTTCCCCGATAATCTTGCGGCATACCGCTTTCAAATCGTCAGCACCCCGCAACCAGCATGGGGTGGTACCGCATAATTGGACGAAATGCTCGCCAACCGGCGACAGGTTAAACATCGAGTAGAAGGTTGCCACTTCAAGCGCGCGGATATAGGGCATGTCGAGCATGTCAGCCACGCACCGAATCGCAGGCTCCGACAACCAACCGCCACCCTGCTTTTGTGCTTGCCACAAAAGCGGCAAAATAGCACTGGCCTGACGGCCTTCGGGGTATTTGGCAATTTGTTCACCTGCCCAAACCAGATTGTCTTCGGAAAAGGCGAATGCTTCAGGTTGTTGCTCGTGTAGACGCCGCACGCTCATCGGTCCACCTCTCCGAACACAATATCCATGGATCCCAAAATCGCAGATACATCCGGCAGCATATGGTCGCGGCACAAATGGTCCAGTGCTTGCAAATGCGAATATCCCGGCGCCCGAATTTTGCATCGATAGGGCTTATTTGACCCGTCAGCAACCAGATACACGCCAAACTCGCCCTTCGGTGCCTCAACCGCCGCATAAATCTCACCGGCAGGCACATGATAGCCTTCCGTATACAGCTTGAAGTGGTGGATGAGGGCCTCCATTGACTGTTTCATTTCGGCCCGTTTCGGCGGCACAACCTTTCCATCGGTTGATGAGACCGGACCGTCAGGCATCTGCTCGATGCACTGCTTCATGATACGCACGGATTCGCGACACTCCTCCACCCGCACCAGATACCGGTCATAGCAGTCGCCATTCTTTCCCAGCGGAATATCAAATTTAAAATCATTATACGCTTCGTATGGTTGCGAACGCCGCAAATCCCAAGCCAGCCCTGATCCGCGTGCCATAACGCCCGTCAGCCCCCACGACATCACATCATCGACCGACACGATGCCGATATTGACATTACGCTGCTTGAAAATCCGGTTTTCAGTTAGCAGGCTTTCAATATCGTCCAGAACCTGAAGAAACGGGTCGCAGAAATCAAAAATATCCTGCAGCAAGCCCTCTGGCAAATCTTGGTGCACACCGCCGGGCCGAAAATACGCCGCGTGTAAACGCGCGCCACAGGCACGCTCGTAAAAAATCATCAGCTTTTCGCGCTCTTCAAAACCC
>DKNW01000065.1:0-196 GCA_002469805.1 Rhodobiaceae bacterium UBA7378 | reverse complement strand
CTTTTCGCGCTCTTCAAAACCCCATAGCGGTGGCGTCAACGCACCAACGTCCAGCGCTTGCGTCGTGATATTCAGCAAATGGCTCAAAATCCGGCCAATTTCGCTATACAGCACGCGGATATATTGACCGCGGCGCGGCACTTGGATATCCAGCATACGCTCAACGGCAAGTGCGAAAGCATGCTCTTGGTTCATC
>DKNW01000101.1 GCA_002469805.1 Rhodobiaceae bacterium UBA7378 | reverse complement strand
GTAGCGCGTGGGTATCTCAGTGTTCCGGTCCCCGTGCGGAATTCGATGCGCAACCTCCGCAATAATCTCATCTCGCCAGTCACGCTTTCGAATGATGCCATACAGGGATCATGGTCACGGGCCGGGATTACCGCCTCGCGCCTCGTAATCAATTCGACGATTGGGATACTGGGCCTTTTTGATCCCGCTACCGCACTTGGCCTGCCTCGCCATACGGAGGATTTTGGCCAAACGCTTGGGGTCTATGGCGTGTCCGAAGGCATGTATATTTATTTGCCGCTTCTCGGCCCTGCGCCGCCTCGAGATATGGGCGGCTTGATTATCGACACGGCGTTCAACCCGATCACCTATATGGGCGACAACCGGCTGGAGGGCAGCGTGCTGTCATTTTCTGTTGGCGGGGTGGATGCGCGCGCCAATAGTCTGGGCGTGATTGACGAGATCGAGCGCAGTTCGGTAGATTTCTATGCCAGTGTGCGCAGCTTGTACCGGCAAAACCGCAAAAGCGAGATTGCCAATGGCGACACCGATCTAGATGATCTGCCTGACCTCGGCGATCTTGATGAATTTTAAGTGGAGTTTCCTGTATGCGTTACATTTTACTTGCGTTGATATTGCCGCTAACGATCAGCTTTACCACACCGGGCTGGGCGCAAGATGATGCCGTCGACGTTGCGCGCGCGAAAGCGTTTGTGACGGAACTGGCCGATGAAGCCATCACAATCCTCAGAACACAATCCGCGCGTACCGACCGCGAAGACGGGTTCCGCAAATTGCTGGACGAACGGGCCAATATGCGCCGCATTGCGCGCTTCACGCTCGGCACTTTCGCGCGCAAGATTTCCAAGGAAGATTTTGAGGTTTATCAGGGACTGCTCAATGAGCTGATCATCAAAGTTTATGCCAATCGCCTTGGCGAATATGGCGACGAGCAACTTGTTGTGGGCCGCAGCCAAAGCAAGAAAAACAATTTCATTGTAAAAAGCCAGATCGAGTTTAGCAATGGGCGCGAGCCGATCAGCGTCGACTGGTGGCTGTATCGCGAAAAGGATGGCAGCTTCTCACTATTTGATGTGCGCGTGATCGGCGTATGGATGGCACAAGAACAACGCGACAGCTTTGCATCCGTTTTGAAAAACAATCGCGGTGACATTCAAGCTCTATTAGGCCATATCCGCAAACAAATCGAAGGCAAGAAATCTGCGCAAAAAGCTAGCGGTTGAACTGCTTGTATTTAATGCGCTTTGGAATTTCGGCTTCGGCACCAAGGCGTCTTTTGCGATCTTCTTCATAATCGGCATAATTACCTTCGAACCATTCGACATGGCTGTCGCCTTCAAAGGCCAAAATATGCGTCGCGATGCGGTCGAGAAACCACCGATCGTGACTGATGATAACCGCACAGCCAGCGAAGTTTTCCAAGCCCTCTTCCAGCGCGCGCAATGTTTCGACATCCAGATCATTGGTCGGCTCATCGAGCAGCAAAAGGTTCGCGCCGGATTTTAGCATTTTTGCAAGGTGCACGCGGTTGCGTTCACCGCCTGACAAGAGGCCAACCTTCTTTTGCTGGTCGCCGCCGCGGAAATTAAACGCACCCACATAGGCGCGCGAGTTCATCTCCCGCTTGCCTAATTCCAGAATATCTAGACCCCCGGAAATTTCTTCCCACACAGTTTTTGTATCATCGAGATTATCGCGGCTCTGGTCGACATAGCCCATCGCCACCGTGTCCCCGACGCGCAGGTCGCCTGCATCAGGGCCTTCACTACCGGTAAGCATTTTGAACAATGTGGTTTTACCCGCTCCGTTGGGACCGATAACGCCAACAATGCCGCCTGGGGGCAGCTTGAACGACAGATCGTCGATCAACAGACGCTCGCCAAAACCTTTGGAGAGGTTTTCCGCCTCAAGCACGATACCGCCCAGCCGCGGGCCAGACGGAATGGTGATTTGCGCCCGCCCGACATCTTCTCGGTCTTGGCTCGCCAGCAAGTCTTCATAGGCCGTAACGCGAGCCTTGCTTTTCGCTTGCCGCGCTTTGGGTGACTGGCGGATCCATTCCAACTCGCGCGCCAATGTGCGTTGCTTGGCTTCGTCTTCGCGGCTTTCCTGAGATAGCCGCTTTTGCTTCTGCTCAAGCCAGTCGGAATAATTGCCTTCGTAAGGAATACCCTGCCCGCGATCCAGTTCCAAAATCCAGCCAGTAATCTGGTCGAGAAAATATCTGTCATGGGTAACCAGTACGACGGTACCCGCATAATCAGCCAGATGGTGCTGCAGCCACGCGACGGTCTCGGCATCCAGATGGTTGGTCGGTTCGTCGAGCAACAATAAGTCTGGTTTCTCAAGCAGAAGCTTGCACAGCGCAACACGGCGCATTTCACCACCAGAAAGATTTCCGACATCAGCATCGCCCGGCGGACACCGTAACGCATCCATGGCCTGTTCGACCTGACTGTCGAGGTCCCAGAGGTTTTGCGCGTCGATCTGGTCTTGTAATTCCGCCATTTCGTCGGCCGTCTCGTCGGAATAATTCATTGCAAGTTCGTTATAGCGCTCCATCAATGCCTGTTGCGCACCGACCCCTTCCATAACATTGCCGAGAACATCCTTCTCAGGATTGAGCTGGGGCTCCTGTTCCAGATAGCCCACACAGGCACCTTCCGCGGCCCACGCCTCGCCCTGAATTTCCTTGTCATATCCAGCCATGATTTTGAGCAGCGTCGATTTACCCGCGCCGTTTACACCGACAATGCCAATTTTCACCCCAGGTAAAAACGACAGGCGTACATCTTTGAGAACCTGCTTGCCCCCGGGATAAGTTTTGGACAGCTTGTCCATGACATAAACATATTGATACGCGGCCATTGCCTTTTCCTTCTCTGCTGTCCGGCGCTTATACCGAGCGGGATTTCAAATCAGACATGCCCTGTTCTGCCATGCCCAACCCCGATCTGGCAACCAGCGTATCGACATCAAGGCGTTGACGAAACGCTGCACGCACGCCACGCCATTTGAACCGCATGGAATTCACGACGACCTCGCTGTCCAATTCCTTCAATATATCGACAATTGGCGCAAGGTCGACCAAGGCTTGTGGCGACCGTTCAAAGGCATAATCAACACCGGCATGGGCTTGCCAATCAGCTTGCGCAGCACGGGCGTCAAACGCGTGGGCGTAGGCGTCCAACTCGCTTTGGGGAAGATCGCCATCGGCTAATTCTCTAATAGCATGGCGCATCATATATGCCGCCAGCTCTTGCAATATAGGTGCTGGCAATGCGGCCCGTGCGCCGATCACGGCAGTACAAAACAATGCAAGATCATCAACGCATACCAGCACCAGACGCGAGCGCGCCGGGCGCAGCATGGCAGCGAATTTTTCATCCGTGAATAAATTAAAATGCTGCAGGCCCGCGCGGGTGCGTAAGTAGCCGTATAACGTCGTCTGGGCGATATGGGCGGATTGCGCAAAGCAGAAGTCTGCCAGCGAGCTGAGATCATCAATCGCCGTGGGTCGGCGCCATAAGGCAACCTGGTGCACCATGGCGGAGAAATATGCGCGTATTGCGTTCATCATCTGAGCCACTTTATCTGAGCCATTTTCATCTGGCCGCTTTTGCATAAAAACAATTTGTTAGAGATTGTTTTTATCGCTTACAGTAAGCAACCGGCAAGAGCAACCGACGTCTGGTACAGGGAGAGTTTTATATGTCTAAACAAGGGAGTAGTGCTGCAACGCACTGGCACCGCACGCGCAATCTGACATTTTTGACATTGGGCATATGGTTTTTCTTTTCGTTTGTCATTCACTGGTTCGGAGCAGAGCTAAACACCGTGTCATTTCTCGGCTTCCCGTTGGGCTTCTACATGGCGGCGCAAGGCGCGCCTATTGTCTTTGTTGTGCTGTTATATGTGTCGACGCGTCGTCAGGAAAAAATTGACGATGAATGCGGCGTGGCAGAGTAGGCAGAAACCATGAACGGACGCTTTATCGAAAATTTGCCACGCGTGTACGGCCTGTATACTGGTGGCTTTATTGTATTCATCGGCATGATGGCCGTGTTGGAACAAATGGGTGTGTCGGCAGACACGCTGGGCATTTTGTTTGTGGCTTTCACCATCGCCATCTATGCCGGCATTGGCTGGCTGTCGCGCACCATGCAGGTAGATGCCTATTACGTGGCCGGACGCGAAGTTCCTGCGCTGTACAATGGCATGGCGACCGCTGCCGACTGGATGTCGGGCGCATCCTTCGTCGCTATGGCGGGGGGTGTCTATTTCGGCGGCTATGGATATCTGGCTTTCATCGTCGGGTGGACCGGCGGCTACGTACTGGTGAACTCATTGCTCGCGCCGTATTTGCGCAAATTTGGCTGTTACACAGTGCCGGATTTCATTGGCACACGCTATGGCGGCAATCTGGCCCGCCTGTTTGCCGTGATTGTGCTTGTTGTCGCCTCATTCACCTACGTCACAGCGCAGATTAACGCGACAGGCACCATTGCTGCGCGGGCACTGCAAATTCCGTTTGAACTGGGCGTTTGGTTCGGGTTGCTGGGCATTCTACTATGTTCAATGCTCGGCGGCATGCGCGCTGTCACCTGGACGCAAGTTGCCCAGTATATTGTGCTGATTATTGCTTATCTGGTGCCGGTATTTTGGATGTCAAATGTGCAGGGCTTCGGCGTGATCCCGCAGATTTCCTATGGCGGCGCGGTGGAACGCATTGGTGAATTGGAAGCGCTGCAAGGCGTTGGCACACTGATGCCGACACAATCTTTCGACGGCTTGAGGGCGCTTACAACCCCGCACGCAGCAGCTTCGGATGCGGCCATGGCCAGCTGGAAGTTCGTCACTCTGGTGCTGGTTCTGATGGCGGGCACAGCCTCATTGCCGCATATTTTAATGCGTTATTTCACAACCCCTTCCGTACGCGAAGCGCGGCGATCAGTTGTCTGGTCGCTGTTCTTCATCTTCCTGCTTTACGTGACCGCCCCAGCGCTCGCGACCTTCACAAAATTGCAGATCATGGACCCAAATCTCGCCACCGGCATTATCGGTAAATCAATAGCCGACGTACAGGCGCTGGACTGGATCCAGAAATGGAGCAATGTCGGCTTCCTCGCCATCGCGGACAGCAATGGCGACGGGCTTTTACAAATCAACGAATTTTTCATGCGCGGCGATATTGTTGTGTTGGCGACACCGGAAATTGCTGGCCTACCATATGTGATATCGGGGCTGGTTGCCGCGGGCGGCATGGCAGCAGCCATGTCGACGGCGGACGGTCTTTTGCTGGCAATCGCCAACGCGTTGTCGCATGACTTGTATTACAAAATCATTGATCCTGATGCCGACACTAAAACCCGGCTCATCGTCGCCCGCATATTGCTGATTATTATTGGCGCCGGTGGTGCGCTGGTTGCCAGCCTCAAACTATCGAGCATTTTGGGCGCCGTGGCATGGGCGTTTAGTTTTGCCTGTTCCGGCCTGTTTTTCCCGCTGGTGCTCGGCGTTTGGTGGAAGCGCGCCAACCGCCATGGCGCAGTGGCAGGCATGGGTCTCGGCTTCCTAGCCGGATCGATATATCTGTATCAGGTACGCTTTGCCGGCATGGAGCCGTGGATAGGCATTGACCATCTGCGCTTCGGTATTATCGGCATGGCAGTGAGTCTGATTTCCATGGTTGTTGTCACGCTGCTGACGGAAGAACCTGACGCGGAGACGCAAGCCATGGTCGATGAAATTCGTATTCCGGGCGGCGCAACCGTTTTGAACCAAGATCAATAATGCGGCGTATGACACCAAGTCAGCGGTGCTGTTGATGTGATGCGCGTATCATGATGCAAGCGTTTCCCCTCTGGGTGATTATCATCGACTACGCGCTTGGCGTAATGATGTGGACGCTTATTGGCCGAACAGCCATGAACATGTTCCAGCCGGAGAACAGCACGTTCTTTTTCATGAAGGCTTTCGTCAAACTCACAAACCCACTCATACGTTTGTGGCAACCGATAACCCCGCAATTTCTTGTACCGCCGCTAGTGCCGCTCTACGTGGCATGGTTTTTCTATATGGCGCGTTTTTATGTGATGCCTTATCTGCTGGGATACTCGGTTATGGGCATGCTGTCATTTCCTCTTGAGGGCGAAATCGCTGCTGGCATATACAGCCTGCTTTCGCCCGCGCAATAAGAGCACGACAAAAAAACGGCCACTCAGAAGAGTGACCGTTTCATTAGGTATTTGGTACGACTGCCGCTGAAGTCTGCAGCACAACAGCACCTAAAAGATAAACCTAAAAAATGACCAATGCTTCGCGTACCGTCATGACCAAAAGCGCGACCCATGACAGCATGAAAACGCTGAAACGCAATATCACGACATTGACTGTGCTTTGGATCAGCGAGTGAATGACCCGCAAAATTACAAACGTCCACGCGCACGTCACAGCCGTCGCATCACCGTGTCCCAGCACGGCAATCGCGATTGCAATTGCGTAAAATAGGGTCGGCTGTTCGAACAGGTGATTATAATTATCGGCAATGCGCGAAATTTCAGATGGCAGTGACATGTCGGTTACATGCGCCGCATCCTGTGGATCAATGCCCGCCTTATTCATCGCCGGAATACGCGTAGCGTACATCCAGATCCACATAACACCGGTCCACAAACCCAGCGCAATAACAGGTTGTAAAATAGCCGTTGGTTCCATTTTCCCCTCCCCCTTAGCAATTTAAACGCTCAAACTCTGCCCTGTTTTGCTACCATGAAGCAACCGGAAACGACCATTTTTGAGGGAGCGATGGCCGATATTACAGTTTATACAGCGCGCAAGATACACACGATGGAACCCAGCCAGCCCGACGGGACAGCCATCGCCGTGCGCGATGGCACTATTTTGGAAGTGGGTAGCCTAGAAAGCTTGAAGCCTTGGCTCGACAGGTATAGCCATCATGTCGATACGAGTTTTGCCGATAAAATTATCCTGCCGGGCTTTATCGATCCGCATTTACATCCGAGCATGGCGTCGGTTATTTTGCCGATGCAGTTCATAACTGCGCTGGAATGGAAACTGCCTTGGGGCACCTCGCCCGCCATCGGTTCGCGCGCGGCCTATCTGGAAAGCCTCGCATCGTTTGCCAGCACACCAGATGACAGGCCATTTTTCACATGGGGATATCACCGCGACTGGCATGGCGAAATCACGCGCAACGACATTGATGCGATTTGCCCCGACCGGCCGGTGGTTATCTGGCACCGATCTTTCCATGAAGTCATCATGAATTCGGCCGCGCTTGCCCGCTTCGAACTTGAGACAGACGCAATTTCAAACCACCCGCAAATTGATCTTGAAACCGGCAAGTTTTTCGAGACCGGCCTGCGGCTCGCCATCGCTGCGCTTAACCCAATTTTGATGTCGCCCGAACATTTCGGGCTAGGCATGGCGCGCCTGAAGCAGGTAGCTCATTTTGGCGGACATACGCTCGTGGGCGATATGGGCATCGGTATTTTCAATTTCGATGTCGAGTGGCAGGCCGCTTGCGCCAGTCTCGACAATGCCGACACACCCTTCCGCGTGCACTACACGCCCAATATTTTAGCGCTTACCCCGTCAGGAGATTTTGAAGAAACCCGCGCGTATATCGAGACCCTGCCATCGCTGAATACAGATCGGCTGTTTTTCTCCGATCACGTGAAATTATTTACTGATGGCGCGTTCTTCTCGCAATTAATGATGGTCGGCCCACCCGGTTACCTTGACGGCCATGAAGGCGAGTGGCTGATGGTTCCGGAAAATTTTGAGGCCGCCGCACGCTTGTTCTGGCATGCGGGCTATAAAATCCACGTGCATTGCACTGGCGACCTTGGATTGGAATTGGCTCTTGATGTGCTCGAAAGGCTGCAATTTGAGAAGCCGCGCGTTAATCATCGCTTTACGATCGAGCATCTGGGGCTATCGACACCTGACCAAATTAGGCGCATGAAAGATCTGGGCGCGCTTGCTTCGGTGAATATTTACTACCTGCATGAGTTGAGCGATATTTACGCGCGCGAGGCCATTGGCACGGCGCGAGCGCACACAATGGCGCGGGTTGGCACGTTGAGCCGGTTCTCCATTCCCTTCGCCCTACATTCGGATTACACCATGGCCCCGGCCCAACCGCTCAACTCGGCATGGGTTGCGGTAAACCGGCAAAATGTGACCGGCGCCGTGGTTGGGCCAGAAGAGCGCATTAGCATCGATCAAGCATTACGAGCCATCACCATAGATGCCGCCTACGTGCTGGGCCTCGAGCATGAAATCGGGTCGCTGCAACCCGGCAAACGCGCCGATTTTACCGTGCTGGAAGAAGACCCCTACGACGTGCCGCCGACGCATTTGCGCGATATCGAGATATGGGGAACGGTGTTTGGCGGTGTGCCAGCCCCACTGGATAAAAATTAAATGTCGTTGCCGCTTGCCATAATCGGCGGCTATCTGGGTGCCGGAAAAACGACGCTTGTGAACCGTCTGTTGCGCGAACCGCATGGGCATCGCCTCACAATCTTAGTCAATGATCTGGGCAAGGTGAATATCGACGCCGGCTTAATCGCCGCCCATGACGGCACCACGCTAACGCTGACTAATGGGTGTGCCTGCTGCCAGATGCAGGAAGACCTGACCAGTCAGCTTATGATGCTTGTTGCCCAAGATGATTTACCCGATGCGATCGTCATTGAAGCCAGCGGTGCTGGAGAACCGGCGCGTCTCGCACTGGCCGGTGCCGGCATTGGCGGGCTGACACTCACTGGCGTTTTTGTGGTTGCCGATGCGACCACCCTGGCAGCCAAGCGCCACGATAAGTTCGTCGGCAGGCTAGTTACCCGACAAATCGCGCAAGCTGATCTGGTGATGCTGAGTAAAACGGATATATCACCCGATACCGGGGCAGGCACCCGGCAATTGATCGAAACTATGACAGATGCACCCATCATCGACACATGCAGCATTACCGACGTCACCGCCCTACTTTTGGCCGCCAGCAAAAACACTGCCGCGACCGGCCAACCCCACGACATATCACCCCACGACTTTGAACCAGACACAACGCGCGCGGATGCACTATTCGAACATATCTATTTTACTGCGGACACGCCGCTTGCGCCGACGGCACTATCTCGCGTGCTCGACAAGTATGCCGGCCAGCTGACCCGCGCTAAGGGACACACAGGCACACACCGTTTGCAATTGGTTGATACGCAATGGAAGCTGACGCCCGCAACCCGCGATGCGGTAGCACTCGTGTTTATTTCCGTGCGCGGCGCATGCAACCTAACCGCTCTAGAAAATGATTTGAAAAAAGATTTGGAAGAGGTGGTGGTGGGCCCGGCAGGACTCGAACCTGCGACCAAACCGTTATGAGCGGTTCGCTCTAACCAACTGAGCTACAGGCCCCCAAGAACTTTTTAAGCGTTTTCGGCAAGAAAGACCACGGGATTATGTGCGTGCGCCGCCGCTTCGTCCATTTGGGCATAAGAAAGAATAATCACAAGGTCATCAGGTTGGGCAAGGCGCGCCGCTGCGCCGTTAATACCAATAGTTTGCGACCCGCGTTCGGCGCTAATAGCATAAGTGGTAAACCGCGCGCCGGTATTGATGTTCAACACGTCAACTTGCTCATTAGGCAAAATTCCGGTCGCATCCAACCAGTCTTGATCGATCGAGATCGAACCTTCGTAATTCATCTCGCACTGGGTAACGCGGGCGCGGTGTATTTTGGACTTAAGCATGGTCAGCTGCATGGGGTGATCCTGATATTCCTGACAGACTTAACCCGTACCTAATTGTCCAGAAAACTGCGCAGTTTTCGTGAACGGCTTGGGTGTTTTAATTTGCGCAATGCCTTTGCCTCAATTTGGCGAATGCGTTCACGCGTCACGGAAAACTGCTGGCCTACCTCTTCCAGCGTATGGTCAGTATTCATGCCGATACCAAACCGCATGCGCAGCACACGCTCTTCACGCGGCGTCAATGAAGCCAGCACGCGTGTTGTGGTATCGCGCAAATTTGACTGGATGGCTGCATCAATTGGCAAAATCGCGTTTTTGTCTTCAATGAAATCACCCAGCTGGCTGTCTTCCTCATCGCCAATTGGCGTTTCGAGACTAATCGGCTCTTTGGCTATTTTTAAGACTTTGCGCACTTTCTCAAGAGGCATGGATAACTTTTCCGAAAGCTCTTCAGGCGTTGGCTCGCGGCCAAACTCGTGCAACATCTGGCGCGATGTACGCACCAGCTTGTTGATCGTTTCAATCATGTGTACCGGAATACGGATTGTGCGTGCCTGGTCAGCAATCGAGCGGGTGATAGCCTGCCTGATCCACCAGGTCGCATAGGTCGAAAACTTGTACCCGCGTCGATATTCGAATTTATCAACCGCCTTCATAAGACCAATATTGCCTTCTTGAATTA
>DKNW01000064.1:695-24301 GCA_002469805.1 Rhodobiaceae bacterium UBA7378 | reverse complement strand
AAGCGTTAGTGGCCGACCGACCGCAATGGCAGGTCCATCTCGATTGTGGGGTCGACGCGGTGGCGGGCGAGGCGGGCGCTTGGGTTTTGGAAGCTGGTACGCAAGGTTTCGGCCCGTTTGCGCATATCGTGTTCGCCATGCCACCGCAGCAAGTGCAGGCGCTTCTGCCCGCCAATGCCGGTTTTGCCGATGCGCTGGCCAATACCGAAATGCAGGGGTGTCATTCGTTGATGCTGGGCTATAGCACCGAGGAAGCACCCGCATTGGATTGGGATTGCGCGCATTTTGATGATGAGGTGCTAGGGTTTGCCGCTGTCAACTCAACCAAGCCCGGGCGGCGCGGCGCGTATGCGCTGGTTCTGCAAACGCAACACGAATGGTCGCAAAGGCATATAGAAGAACCAATAGAGGCTGTCAGCACGACGATGAAACGGCGGTTCCACGATTTAACCGGATGCTCGACGGAGGCTAGCGGTTACGATCGTGTCCATCGTTGGCGTTATGCCTCGACCCGCGTCGCGGCGGCAACACTTGCGCAGCCCTACTTATTGGATGCGAAACAGGGATTATCGGCAAGCGGTGACTGGTGCTGTGGGTCTAACGTAGAACACGCTTTTTTAAGCGGCACGGCATTGGCCGCACAGCTCTGCACCTAGCGAGCTGCGCGGCTACCGTCCCGATTTATTTCGCGATGTAAACGTCGTGCGTAAGTGTGCGCGCAGACGCGTCGAACACAACCTTGTCCAAGTTCTGCGTGCCGTCATTTATCCGAAACAGGATATGCATGACAAACTTTGTGCCGTCCCTGTAATACGAACCTGCGCCAGACCCTATCGCAAATGTACCGTCTTTTAACGCGCCTCTGCCCTCGCCCATTACCATGCCACCTGCACCACTTGCGTCAGGCGTCAGCGTATAGGTGAGATAAGTCCGGCCATACTCTCCCATGTTTCCTTCTGCTGTAATTGCGCCGGCTTTATCAGTGATATTCACTGACGTTATATTCATGACCACACTGTCCTGACGCTGTTTGAAGGCGAGGCTTGTGCCGCCATGACCATCGGCGAATGCAGTACTCGCAAAGCAAGTGATAAATATGGCTACTAAAAACTTTTTCATGACTTTCTCCCTATGTGTCTCCTTATGTGCGAAGCCGTGAGGAATTACGCGCCGAATGAACCGACAAGGTCTTGCCTCTGTGCTTGCCCATGGAGACATCAGACTTACGTGCGGGGTTTCCTTTGTTAAGCCCAAAAAACTTGCAACGCGCAGAGCCCAGAATATCCGCAGCTCTTCTGAGGTGGTGGTAACGCATGTCACCCTCAAGCTTGGCTAATTTTCTGAGTGGTGATTTGTATCTGGACGTTCCATGATGCGGGTATGAAGACACTTAACGCACGCTGTTCTCGACCATCCGTCCAATCGATCGCTGCTTCTCTTGTATGGGTTACGTTTGTATGGGCCGTTAATTCGAACAGCGCAGTGGCGCGTCCGAATATTCTTTTGCTCATGGCCGAAGATATGAGCCCGCGCGTTGGTGCTTTTGGCGATGAGGTGGCTGTGACGCCGAACATTGATGCGTTTGCACGCCAAGGCGTTCGTTACACCAACGCGTTTACCACAGCCGGTGTATGCGCCCCCAGCCGCGCCGCGCTTATTCTCGGCAAACAACAAATATCCACCGGCACACAGCATATGCGCACCAGCTCACGACCCGAAGGTGGCTATGTGTCTGTGCCACCTGCGGGTGTAAAGGCTTTTCCCGAATTGCTGCGCGCTGCGGGCTACTATACTTTTACGGACGAAAAACTGGATTATCAGTTTAGCGGCATTTGGGCCGATAGCGGACCAGCGACGATTTGGGATAGCGAGGGTCGGGAGGATGCCAGCTGGGAAAATCGGCGAGAAAATCAGCCGTTTTTTGGGTTTCGAAATTTTGAGGTAACTCACGAGACCGGCATCTTCCGTCCTTTAGGCAACATGCCGGTGAGTGTTACGCATTTTATTGTGCAGCTGATGCGGTGGTGGCAGATGGATACCCCGGTGGTGCCCGTTGTTAGTCCAGCAGATGTGGAAGTGCCACCATACTATCCCGATACGCCAACTGTGCGTCGCGATATTGCGCGCCATTACGACAATATTGCGTATATGGATGGGCAGGTTGGCGCGATCCTCCGGCAGTTGGAGGAAGACGGGCTGGCTGATACCACAATCATTATTTGGACGACAGATCATGGCGACGGCCTGCCGCGCGCCAAGCGGGAGCTGTTCGATGCTGGCCTGAAAGTGCCGATGATTATTCGTTGGCCTGCTGCGTATCGGCCAGAAGGTGTCGCCCCCGGCAGTGTGGAAACGCGCATGGTGAGTTTTCTAGATCTCGCGCCGACCCTTTTGTCTCTCGCTGGCGTGGATGCGCCCGACTACCATGACGGCGTGAACTTTATGGATACGGAAGGCTCGCCGCGCACATATATTCATGCATCACGCGACCGGATAGATGATGTGACGGATCGCCAGCGCGCAGTGCGCGATGCGCGCTTCAAATATATTCGCAGCTGGTATCCAGACCAGCCCGAAGCCACTGGCGTCGCCTTTCGTGACAATATCGACATGGTGCGCGAAATGCGGGCCAGGTTTACAGCGGGCAATCTGGACGCGGTGCAGCGCCGCTGGTTCGAAGCCCCGGGGAAAGAGCGCTTATTTGACTTGGAAGCTGATCCTCACGAAATCAATAACCTTGCCGCGGACCCGGCCCATGCCGAAGACCTTGCTCGTTTACGCGCCGAAATGGACGCCTGGCTGGAGCGGGTTGGCGATTTGAGCGCGCAATCCGAAGCCGAGATGGTGGCGCGCTTTCAGCCCGATGGCACTCAGCTTGTGACGCCTGCACCAGCGGCGCGTGTGGAAGACGCGCAACTGATCGTGACGCCGCAGGCGCCAGATCATTCGGTGGAATATCGTTTAGGCGATGCACGCTGGCGGCTTTATACTGGTCCCGTCTCGGTTTTGGCGGTTCCCAAAGTTGAGGTCCGTGCCGTGCGCTATGGATGGCAAGCAAGCAAGATTGTCGATGTGAGGGACGCGAGATAAGTCGAACAATGCCTCAGATTTTCTCAAATCGCGCATCATCAAGGCGACGACTAAAATTATCAAGCGAGGGTGTTATGGAAACATATCAAGGTGGATGTCATTGTGGTGCCGTGCGGTTTGAAGTTGAAATGGTCGCACCGCATGACGCGCTTTACCGTTGCAACTGCTCGTTGTGCCGCAAAAAAGGTATCATCATGAAGCCGCTGCCGCAGGATGATTTCAAAGTGCTGACGGGCGAGGATGACCTTGGTGTCTATCAGTGGAACAAGAAAATTGCAGCGCATTATTTCTGCAAAATTTGCGGCGTCTATACACATCACAGACGTCGCCGCGACCCGACGCAAATTAGCATCAATATTGAATGTTTGGACGATATGGATATGCCGGAGGCAGACATCATCGGATTGACAAACGGTCTCGAACACAATTGATATGAACGCCAGAAACCTGTCTGGCTGTCACTGCGGGAGACCCAATGGAACATCGGTTAATCAAACACGGCTTTATTCTCATTTTTCTGGCGCTCATCACCGGGTTCGTTATACCTGCGGCTGAGGCTCCACGCCTTGCTTTATCGGCGCATATGATAGCGCTGATGAGCGGCATATTATTGTTGGCGATTGCGGGTATCTGGCACAGGCTGGTATTATCGGAACGCCAACTCAAAGTGACCTATTGGGGTTGGATTTATTCAAGCTATGCCAACTGGTTCGCGATCTTGTTTGGCGCCATAACCGGCGCCGGTCGCATGACGCCGCTGGCAGCTAACGGGATGACGGGGACAGATTTTTCTGAATTAGTGGTGGCTTTTTTGCTTGTTTCGCTCAGCCTGGCCGCGCTGGTTTCTGCCAGCCTGTCAATTTGGGGAGTTGCCCGCAAGAGCTGACACCTTGCCTGATGGCCGATGAACTCGGCCATGTTGGTCTTTTATCGGGGGGTGCTTGTTGCTCTATATCGCCCGTTCACGTTACGATTGGGGTAGGGAGTTTTGTGAAAATGTATTTTGTCGTTGCAGGCTTGATTTTTGTAGGAGAGTACCGGTGACAGAGTTTTACGTTGAAAAAGTTCTTCGGGTCGATCTGACCATTCGTGGACCATATCCTGTGCGCGATGATCTGATTGTTATCGAAATAACGGGTGGCAGTTTGTCGGGCATTGGTGCGTATGCTGATAAACTATCCGGCATGGTGAAAGCGCCTTCCGGCGATGCACTAGTTGTCGATGCGAGCGGTGCCTTCAAGCGCGATGTGCGTCTGCTGGCTCAGATGGATGATGAAAGTTTTTTGCATATGGAATATGGGGGCAGGACACGTCCCAATGATGCTTTTAATGAAAAGTCGGAAAAGGGCCTCGAGGTTGGCGGTGATGAGGTCTATTTCATGATACAGCCAAGTTTCGTTTCGGCGTCGCCAAAATATTCTTGGCTGTCGGAGCATGTCTTTGTCGGGAAAATGAACACCGTCGTGTTTCCGAGCCCACAAACGGACGGGCGTGTCAGCTATGATATCGCCAAAGTTTCGTGACGCTGAACGGCATGAAAAACTCGAGTGGAAATGGTGCCAGGTCAGGCGGCGAATAGGCTGATGGATCGACAGTTGGATAACGCGATAATTTCAGAAATTATTGAAATGGCTTGGGATGATGAAACCTCTTTTGACCAAATTAAGCTGGCGCATGGGCTGAGCGAGAACGATGTTATCCAGTTAATGCGCCGCGAATTAAAACCGTCGAGTTTTCGCATGTGGCGCAAACGGGTTTCAGGCCGCGCTGCTAAGCACGGCAAGCTGGCAAAGCGCGTGCGATAAATTAGGACGAATATGGCTTTTCGTCGGGTTTTTATTGCCAAGGGCGCTTGTTTCGGCGGGTTTCAGTTTTTGCCCCTCGCAATATTGGCAGATGTGATCGACGTCGAAACCGCGGAAACTGGTACAGCCCGTGCTGGCGCTCCGGTTTCCGCTTACAGAAAAAGTGCACGCTGAATTACAAGATCGTATTCGCGCCCGAACCACATCAGCGCAGCGTCAGGCTGACACTGGCAAAGGCTGCCATATGTCGGCAATGCGGCGGCCGTCGAAAACCGCGATTTTGGGAAATTGCAAAAAAACGGCTTCGCTCTGGTTTGGCCGCAGAAATACAAAATCATCGACAGACAGTTTTAGTTGGGTCGGGCCAACCAGCATTTCCTGATTGCTTGAGCGCCCAAATAAAGCACTGTTTTTGAGCCTTGGTGGGAAGACCGCCTGCGCCATCCAGTAGCCGCCATGAATAAAAATCGTGCTACCCGATTGGGTTTTGCCGAGCAAATTATTGGCGTGTTCAAGCGCGGGCAAACGGACACCTTGACTAACTTTGAGCGCGGGCGTTGCGATGAAAGCGGCGGGCTCAAACCCTTGCAATAATGGCAGATCAAAATCGCTGGGCTTCACCAGCGCTGAGCCAGCCGATATTTCATTGGCGTGTTCCACGGCGGTGTACAACCCGAATGTTGGGCTACCGGCTGTATTAAATGTCATTTTCTCGATTTGCGCCGGGGAGTAATATTGCGCCACCTGCGCGCGCGCAGCGACGTAGGCGGACACCGCACCTGCGCGAGCGCGTCGTCGCCAGCCTGCAAGTTTTGGCAATTTGCTGAGATGCGGCTCATAACCCATCAAACCCGATAATTCCAAATTTGGTGTTTGCGCGAGATGAGACAGCGCGGCGTCCAGCGCGAGGCCAGCCTCCATGCCGCCGCGATGCAGGCCAACATCGATCTCCAGATTAATGCGAAGCGTGATCTGTCTTTTGCGTGCCAGCTTGCCCATCTCGATGAGGCGAGCCGGCGTGTCGACCAGAAACTGTATCTGACGCGCTGCTGCTTTTTGTTTGCGCGGCCCGAGCGTATCGAATAGGGCGCTAACCGCCGCGACCGGTAATGGCTTGCCCATCAGCTGATCGGCCTTTGGCATTAAGTCAAGCATTTGCAAAGCCATGGCCGCATTAAAACTCATCAATCGGTCTGTGCCCGTGCGCGCGGCGATGTGGCTAATAAGCGGTGCGCAAGGCAGCGATTTGGCGACGATGCGAAACGCCATTCCAGGCGGCAACATCGACACGAGCTGTTTGATATTGGCATTAAGGCGGCGGCGGTCGACCACCAGCACTGGCTCGGCTAGCTTCGCCCGCTTTAAGGCTGATTGTATCTGACCGAAATATGCCGACAGATCGCGGTTCATATTTGTTCCCCGAATAGCGCGGCGAGATAGGGGTTAAGCAGGCGCCCTTGCGGGTCGAGCGTATGGCGTAAGGCTTTGAATTTGTCAAAATCGGGATACAGAGCTTGGGCTTTGTCATGCGTCAGGCTGTTGAGCTTGCCCCAATGTGGGCGTCCGCCATGCTTTTGGAAAATCGGCTCAATATGCGTGAACAAAAAATCATACGCGTCCTTATGATAGCAGTGCACGGCGATCGAAATGCGCTCGCCACCCTGAAATGGCGAAAGCCAACCATTATCGCCTTTGGTGCGGCGGGCCTCGAAGGGGAAAAATATATCGCGCCGATGACGTTCGATATAATGGCGTATTTCTTCCATCGCATCTAACCCAGTCTCAACCGGCAGGTGATACTCCATTTCATTGAAAAGCACATTGCGTTGGCTCGAAAGTAACTGCCAGCTTTCGCCGATGACATCCTCGGCCGTCGGGCTATTGCCAATGGCGCGCGCGAGCAAATATTTTCGAGCGGCTGGCAACCAGCTCAACCAATCGCGCAAGCTTTTGAGTTGCATCACCTCAGCGTCGCTCGTGTCGGGCGCACGCGGCGTATCATCGGCCTCAACAATATTGTGGGTAAGGCCGAATGAATATCCAGAAAACGGAATATAGAAGAACTCGAAATTGCGGTTTTCTGCCCATAGGCTATGTGCGCGGGCCAGCAAGGTATCATGCTTTTCGGCCCACATGCGCCGGTGCAGCTTATGGCGCTCGACCAGTTGCACTTCCATTTCGGTTATCACGCCCAGCGCGCCCAGCGCGACGCGCGCGCCGTCTAACCAGTCAGTGTTTTGTTGCGCGCTTATTTCCAGCGTTTCGCCGGTGCCTGTCACAAGACGCATGCCGGTAATTTCACCATGGAGTGCCTGCAAGCTCTGGCCCGTGCCATGCGTGCCGGTGCTGGTTGAACCAGCCAGTGTTTGAACGTCAATATCGCCCAGATTGCGAAACGCATATCCGTGATCTGCAAGTTGCGGGGAAAGATCATGCAGGCGCGCGCCAGCACCAAGCCATGCGCGCTTTTTGTCGGTGTCGATCGCGCCGATATGGTTGAATTGGTCAAGTTGTAAAATAAGGTGGTCGTTCGGCACAAGATGCGGCGAACTGTGACCCGACCCGACCGGACGCACGGGACCCGTGGCGTTGATCAAAAGTTTTTTGAGATCATCAATGTCATCAGGACGCGCCAGCCGCGCCTTGGCGGGCGGTATAGAACCTGACCAATTCTGCCAGTTTGAAGCCTGCTGCAATTGTAAACTCCTGTTATCCACGAAAGCTTAACAACTTGGTGTCAGAAAGAAAGAGCCACAATCTAGGTGCGGTTATTGCGCCCACCCGCCGCTAAATGGGATGGCTTGTCCGACAAAGAAATCACTTTCATCGGATGCCAGAAAAACGGCGAATAGAATATCTTCGCGCGCCGTCGCCAGCCGCCCAGCCGGAACATCTTTCAACAACTCCTTAAAGGCGGGTGTATCGGTGAATGCTGGCGGAAAGTAAACTGGATTTTCGACAAAATTCTGCGCGATCAGATTTATCTGCACATTATGTGCCGCCGCCTCCATGCCGGCCGTGCGCACGTAGCCGACTTGGGCATGGCGCGCCGCGCTATAGGCCGAAAGTCCCTGCATGGCTTTTAGGCCTGTGGCACTTCCAAAGACAATGATCTTACCTTTTTTCCGAGCCATCATTTGGGGCAATACTGCTCGGCAGAGCCGGTGAAGCGGGTGCACCATAATGTCGAACATACCTTGCCAGATTGTGTCATCCAGTTCAGCCGCCGGAACACCAAGGCTTGGTGGTGCTGCCAGATTGACAACCAAAATATCAATGTCGCCGCTTTCGTTTATTAGAGCTTGTGCACGATCTGGGTCGGTGAGATCCGATATGTCGGTAATAATTTCCGCGCCAAATTCGGGAAAAATCTCCACCGTTGCAGGACCCATATAAGTATCAGCTTGTGTTACTAAAACTCGTTTTCCCTGAAGTCTTTTCATTAATTTTCCAACTTATTCGGGTGCCAGAACAATTTCGGGCACTGGCGTATCAATGTCGTAAATTTTGATATTCGGCGCATTGCGCGGGTTCATTTCTAGATAGCGCTCGCGTAATCGCTTCAACCGCTTTTTATCATCGGCCCGCAATGCGGCAAAGCCGAAGCCATCAA
This sequence comes from Rhodobiaceae bacterium UBA7378, assembly GCA_002469805.1. Classification (GTDB taxonomy): domain Bacteria; phylum Pseudomonadota; class Alphaproteobacteria; order RS24; family RS24; genus UBA7378. The sequence goes on along the minus strand of DKNW01000064.1, from coordinate 15,793 downwards.
GCGGATTGCCTGTTGCCAGCGCGTCACCGGGTATTTCAACCAGCGGGCCGCCAAATATGGCGAACGAGGGCCCTGAGCCAATGCAGATAAGAGCCACGCTAAGCAGAAGCGCGATGCTGGTTTTGCGGGTCATAAATATCGCCCTTACAGACCTTTTTGCGGCGCTACGAGGTATTTTTCGCCGGTTTTTTTCGGTAAGTAGCGGGCAATGGCTTCGGGTGAAATCATTTCTTGCAGCGACAATTCAGCCGTGTAATCGCTGGCGAAAATAGTGTTGATCTCATCAGCGACACGCTGGCGTAATTCGCCGGTGCGCTCGCCGCCAATGCGGGCAAGCAGCATTGGCATTAACCAGCCACCAATCGACCATGCCATGCCATAGGCGCGGTTCAAGGTCGTGGGCGAAAAATCAAGGCTGCCATAGAGATAGACCTGCTTGAGTTGTGATGAGCCATATGTGTTTAGCCCGCTGGCATTTCGGCTTGCAGCGCGTTCCATAGCGGTCAGAATATCAGAGCCCATTTTGCCACCTCCAATGGCATCAAAGCCCAGCGTTGCGCCTGTTTCCACCAATATCTCGGTTAGCTTTCCCATGAAATCATTATCGGACGAATTACAAACATATTTGGCACCAAGACCGGTGAGTATGTCGGCTTGCTCTTGCGTCCGCACTATATTGACGAGCGGCACATCTTCAACCTGGCACAAGCGCACCAACATCTGGCCTAGATTGGAAGCTGCCGCCGTGTGGACGATGGCTTTATGATTTTCCATCCGCATGGTTTCGAGGAAGCACAAAGCGGTAAGCGGATTGACGAAAGACGACGCAGCGCGTTGTGGAGATGTCGTGTCATTATGCACAAGGCATGTGGCCGCGGGCACACAGGCAAACTGCGCATAGGCTGCGCCAGGCATGATTGATACAAGCTTTCCGTCAAGTGCCTGTGCCGCCGGGCTATCGCCAGTCGCAACCACGGTGCCGGCACATTCATTACCAACGGGTAAGGTCTGACCGAGGCGCGCGGCCACCATGCCCATGCGGTTTTCAGGTACAGGCGCAACAAGTTTCGCGCCGTCGCCTGTGCCGTCCATGCTTGCCTGATCCATGCTGGCCTGATCCATGCTGGCCGGACCGAATAATGGCCCCATATCGGACGGGTTGATAGGCGCCGCTTCAATGCGCACAACGACATCATCGGCGCCGGGTGTCGGGGTTTCAATATCGACAATGCTGAGTTCAAGCTGGCCGTTTGTGCTGATGGTTGAGAAAACTTGCTTACCTGTTGTCATTTTGGGTTCCTCTTTTTTGCTGATTTTTCGGTTTTACGGGTTGTTAGGTTTTAAGGACGCATGGTTGCGCTAAATGGGGTAGGAGCGTCGGTCTGTGCGGCTTGAGCAATGTCCAGCCATGCCGCCAGTTTCGGTCGGGTCTCACGCGGGTCGATAATTTCGTGCACGCTGAAGCCTTCGGCGCGCGGGAAAGGCGATTGGCTGGCAGCCAGCATATCTTCAAGTTCTTTTTGCCGCGCGGCAGGGTCGTCTGCGGCGGCAATATCTCGGGCAAAGGCGACGGCGACACCGCCTTCGACGGGTAGTGCACCACTGGCGGCGCTCGGCCAACTCAGCACATAAGCGTCAGGACCGAAATGCGCTTGCGCGGCGACACCGAAAGCCTTTTGCACCTGAATGCTGGCCCATGGTACGCGCGATTGCAAAACCGCCGAGATTGCCGCTGTGCCGTGACGAATAGTGCCTGCGGCTTCGCTATCAGGGCCAATCATAAAGCCCGGTTCGTCTACAAAGCTCAAAACTGGCAAATGGAAACTGTTGCAGAAGTCAATGAACCGCCGCAATTTTTGCGCGGCAGCAGCCGTCATTGCGCCAGCGTAGAACATGCAGTCATTGCCTATAACGCCGACGGCGTGCCCGTTCATGCGAGCTAATCCAGTAATAAGGCTGGGGCCAAACTTTCGGCTCATTTCAAAAAAGCTCGAAGCGCCTTCTGCCTCGTGGTCGACCACATGCGTGATGACCTTGCGCATCTGGAAGGGCTGGCGACGTTCCGTCGGTACGATATTCGCCAGCGCGTCTTCGCACCTGTCAATCGGGTCGGTGCAGGATTTGCGTGCCGGACGTTGCCATGCATTATCCGGTACATAGGATAAAAACCGCGCGATCTGGTTCAGCGCATCTTCTTCGCTACTGGCCAGATTATCGATCGCCCCGCTTTTCAAATGAACCTGCGGGCCGCCTAATTCCTCTTTCGTCATGTCATGCCCAAGTGCGCGTTTAACGACTTGCGGACCAGCAATCAGCACCGCGGCATCTTCGGTCATGACGGAAAAATGCGAGGCGACCAGCCGTGCTGCCGGCAATCCTGCAACCGGCCCCAGTGCTGCCGTTGCGACCGGAACGTGCCCCAGCGTCTCGGCAAGTGGTACAAAGCGCGATGTCGAAAACACAGGCTCACCGAGCGGGCGGCGGTTTTTTTCCTGACCGGTGCCGCCCACTGATCCGCCCCCGCCTTCATGCAGGCGTATGAGTGGCACTTTATATTTTAGCGCGAGTTGTTCGGCGTAAACACTTTTGCGCAAGCCCGCTGGGTTGGGCGAGCCGCCTTTTAGGGTGAAGTCTTCCCCGCCGACAATGACACGACGGCCGTCAATGTCGCCAAAACCCAGAACGAAATTCGCTGGTTGAAAATCGGTCAGTGCGCCGGTGTCGTCATATTCGGGCACACCAGCGCCTTCACCGACTTCGTTAAAACTGCCATCATCCAGCAAGCCGTCGATGCGTTCGCGGATAGTTAGCCGCCCTTTTTCATGCTGACGGGCGACCGATGCCGAGCCACCCTGCTGTTTGGCAAGGTCGCGCCGACGCTTGATCTCGTCGATATCTTTTTCCCAGCTCATGGTCTGCTCTGATCTTTCTTACGAAACGTCCAACGTAGCGATGGCCTGATCTTCAGCCACCATATCTTCCTCGGCAACATGAAGCTCGATTAGTTTGCCTGCGCGGGGTGCCAGGATCGGAATTTCCATTTTCATCGATTCCAGAATGATGATCACATCATCCGCTGCTAGATCGTCACCGACCCTAGCTACGGATTTCCAAACCTGTCCGGCGATTTCGCTTGCTACTTTTACTTTCATGGCTGGCTCCCTGCTCGAAAGCTAGCCACAATCAATCGTCCAGTGCAAGCGGCGCGTGATTAATTTGCGGCAAGACATATCGAGCAAATAGATCGCACTCATCCTTGTGCGGATAGCCTGATAGTATGAACGCTTCGATGCCCATATCCCGGTATCGATTAATTTTGGCAAGCACCTGATCGGGGTCACCGACGATGGCAGCTCCGCAACCTGAGCGGGCGCGTCCAACACCTGTCCATAAATTCGGCTCGACAAAATCGCCATCACCTAAAGCCGATGCTGTATCGCGCAATTCGGCTTGTCGGCGCACGCCGATCGACTGACTATCCAGTGAGCGGTTGCGAATTTCTTCGCCTGTTGCAGCGTCTAACTTGCTCACAAGCTGATCAGCCGCCGCGCGCGCTTGGGCTTCGGTTTCGCGTACGATGACATGGGCGCGGTAGCCGAATTTTAATTCGCGGTCATAGCCGCTTGCGCGGGTGCGCATGTCGTCGAGAATGGTTTGCACTGCATCTTCGGTGTCGGGCCACATCAAAAATACATCCGCAGCTTGGGCCGCCGTATCACGCGCTTGGGGGGAAAGCCCCCCAAAATAGAAAGGCGGGCATTGCCCGTTATGCGGTGCCATTCGCGGCGGGTCGATATCGAGCTGCACAAATTCACCAGCCATCGACAACGCAACGCCGTTCAATAGTGCCCGCAATGCCTGCATGGTCTCCAATGTGCGTTGATATCTCGGGCCACTTTCCATCGACTGCCCGGGCATGTCAGAGGAAATAATATTTATCGTTAGCCTGCCGTTCAGCATGCGGTCCAGTGTTGCCAGTTGGCGGGCCAATTGCGGCACCCACATCTCGCCGCAACGCACGGCAACCAGCAGGCGCATTTTTTCCAGCAGCGGGGCAATGCCACCCGCAAATGCAATCGAGTCCATACCCAACGCATAGCCAGATGGCAGCAGGATATTGTCAAACCCGTTAGCCTCCGCCGCCATCGCTATGTCGCGGCAATGCGGCCAGCTTGCCTTTAACGCCGGGTCTTCAACACCCAGAAACTGATAATCATCATCGCACAGTGCGGAGAACCAGCTTATTTCTGCGTTTGGTCGATGGGTCATATCAAGGTTTCTCTATTGTATCCTAAGGTAGCGGCACGCCGTCACGCGCCTCGATCAAATCGTATATGTCGGCACGCGTGAGGGTAACTTGTGCGGCTTTGCTTGCCTGCGCCATGCGCGTCGGGTTCTGGCTGCCTATCAGTGCAACCGGACGGGATGGATGAGCCAGCACAAACGCCAGCGCAATATTCGCCCGGTCAGTATTTTCACGCGTGGCAAGCCGATCGCAAACCTCATAAAGTGCGGGCGGCAGGCCGGTTTCGGTTATTAGCGCCCCACCGCCTAGCGGAGACCAGGCTAGCGGGGTGATGCCCATCTCCATACACAGGTCCAGATTGCCGTCGCGCAACATGGCGAGGTTCGCCAATGAATATTCGCATTGCAGGGCCACCAGCGGCGCTTTCAGATGGGCGGCGAGGGCGCGGACTTGGGCCGGTGTATAATTCGACACGCCAATCGTGAGGATTTTTCCAGCGGCCACCAGCGCGTCAAGAGCGGCGGCGGTTTCTGCCGGATGGGTAAACATGTCGGGTCGGTGAATCTGGTATAGATCAATATGCGTGGTCTGCATGCGCGCAAGCGAAGCATCGCACGCCGCGGCAAGATAGGCGTGGTTCGCGACATATGGCACGCCGGGCAAAATGCTGCCTTTGCTTGCCAGCACCATGCGGTCGCGTAGGTGCGGGGTTGCCGCGAGAACCTCCCCCAGCAATGCCTCGGCTTCGCCAAAAGCTGTGCCGCCCCAGTCCAGCCCGTAAACATCGGCATTGTCGACCAGCTTCAGGCCATGGTCGAGTGCGCTGGTTAAGCGTTCGGTGGCGGTTTTCACATCCGTGTTAACAAAGCGCCAGCAGCCGAAACCGAGCGCACCAACTTCAAACTGGCCAATAGTTCGTGTATCGGCATTGACCAGATTTTCGTTTTCGGTTTTGTTTTCGCCGCCGCCAGTGGTCATTTTATAGCCCCAATTCCTGCATGGTTACGCTTCGGTTTTCTGCCGCCGATATTTGTGCAGCAACCCCCATGGCAACAGCGCGATGTCCGTCCTCGGCAGTAACAATAACGCGCGCCTCGCCGCGAACCGCATTGAGAAATGCCTGATTTTGAAAATATGTGGCACCCGAATGATATCCGGCGTCAAGAATTTCCTGCTCAATTTGAACAATTTCCGAATGTACCTGCCAGTCCGACCGCGCGCCGCGCGTCACAATGTTTTGCGGCAGCAGACACTCCACCTTACCCATATGTCCGACCGCCGACAGCTCTTCATGGTGGCGCGAGGCTTCGGCAAACATGCACAGGTCAAGCAGCGCGCGCGCACCATTATCGAAATCGAAAATCACATAGGCATTGTCAAGAATATCGGGTACTTCGCCGCCATATGTTTCGTTCAAATGGTTTACGTCGCGCCCTGCCGAGGCCATAACCCGTACCGGCTCGGCACCAATGATGCGCCGCATCAGGTCGAAGAAATGGCAGCATTTTTCAACGAGCGTGCCGCCTGTGTTGTGGTTGAAGCGGTTCCAGTCTCCGACTTTTTGCAAGAACGGAAATCGATGCTCGCGGATGGTAAGCATCTGTAATTTTCCGGTTTCTCCGGCATCAACGCGCGCAATCATTTCAGCAAGCGCAGGCTTGAAGCGATATTCCATGCCCACCTGAAACACTTGATTGGAAGCTCCGACGCTAGCCAGTATTTCGCCTGTGTCGGCCAGCGTGGTGCAAAGCGGCTTCTCGCATAAAATCGGTTTGCCGGTCTCCAGGGCCGGTCGCAGCACATCAATATGATGGAAATTGGGGGTCGCAATGACAAAGGCATCAAGGTTCGGATCAGCCAGTAATTTTTCAAAATCATCAATCGGCGCGACTTCGCGATCGCACATAGCGGCGGCTTTATCACGCATGCCTGCATCCGTGTCGGCGATCGCCGTAACATGAGCACCTGCAAGCAGGTTGAAATTTTGAATATGTTCCTGCCCCATCATGCCCGCGCCGATGAGGCCTATTGCGATATCAGCCGAGTGAGCCACTGGCGCCAGCTCAACTGTTCGGGTTAAAATTGTCAAGGTGGCGGGCTGTTGGACTCTTTGGCACGTCTGTCATGTGTTTCCAAGTGCCCAGCATCAGATCACCCAGCGCGTTGGTGATGCCCCAATTATAATTTTCATTATGGAAATGATGACGCATGTGGGCGTCGCGCAACGCCGCGCCCATCCGCGTTTTGGGCTGGTAAGCTGGCGTATGATGGGCAAGATGAATCCATTCGTAAAACAAATAATAAGCAATGCTGCCCGCCATCGGAACCAGCGCCACGCTCACGCTCCAGGTGATCAGCGCATAGAAAAGATAAAGCTGTACCATGATGACGACAATACCGCTGGCTGGCGCGAATTGTAGCTCGCGGTCCGCAGGGTCGAGATGGTGGCCATGGTGCAGGCGGATCTGATAATCACGCCAGCGGCCCGGCACAGGCGACAGATCGGCGTGCAGGACAAATTTATGGGTGAACCATTCATAAAATGGCGCGGAGGCGACAACCAGAATAATCCAAGGCCAATGCGCGCCCAGTTCCAGCATCCAGATAGCGGTCAGCACGGTGAAAAGCGCCAGAAATAAAAACTGTACGCTGGTATGACCCAGATAATCTTTAAAAATCATCTTCATCGTTTTCCTCAATTTTGTTTCGCTACCAGTTGGCACCTGCTGCATTGCCGCCCAAAGTGCGCAGGGAAAATATTAGTTCGATCTGCGTTTCCGGCTCGATCGTGCCAACCTGCTGGTAATCGCGGTCGAACCGCAGTTGGATAAAAGTGCAATCATCATGATAGGTCAAATGCGCATCATGTCGAATTCGGTCATTATTTTCGAGATCTTGGTGCATGCGTGCGCCAACATGCCAGTTGTCGAATAGTCGCACCGCAAATCGGCTGGATAGTTCTTCGCGCGGAATTGAATTTGCAACCTGGCCCGTGTCCAAAAAGGCATAGTCGGCGCCAACAGAAAGCCTACTGCCGGCATATTCGATACCTGTTTGGTTGCGCAATACCTCGCCACCATCGCGGTCCAGGCGCAAATTCTGGGTGAACATAAGCCCGCGGTAACTTATTTCGGCTTCGGTAACGACCGCAGAGGCCTCATCGGTAAAGCCTGATGCCACAGAAAAAGCATCATTCGACAAGTTGTACGATTGTCCGGCAAAAAATCGCGCGCGCAGACCTGCATTATTCTCCAAACTATAGTCCAGCCCATAATTCAGGCGGCTGGTTTCATCTTCGGGCGCGGCGAGGCCGAATAGACTGTTTGTGTTCAATTCGAAAGTCGCACCGATGCGGTGCGGCACGCGGTCAAAGCGGTCATTATCGCTGGCTAGCACCAGTTGGGCGGTTGGCTTTAGTGTTTGCCGCGAGGTTTCGGCGTGGCGAACAAGTGGGTAAGCCAGCATAACACCTAACGTCTCGGCTGCCAGCACCTCGGTATCGGAGTCTGGTAGATATGCCGAGGCTTCCTGAGCGTCGTAAAGATAGCCATCAATTTGCGTTTGGTTTTTGATGTCCCAGACAAAGCCGCCATCTGATACGTGGCGATACGACCAATCAAGGCGCGAGCTTGCCTTGGTTACATTGACGCCCAGATCACGCGACGAATAAGACGCCCTGTTCACGAGTTGCATGCGCCCATTTAGCGGGGCGTTGTCCAGCCGCTTAATATAGGTTACATCCGGCAGAACATAATCAACCGTATTGGTCGTTTCATTGCTCAATGTATTGCTGAATTGCCGCGCGTTAATGTTCAGATAATCCGCGCCGTAATAGCGCGACACGTCGATGCGATTTTCCAGCACATCGGCATTTGAAATCTGGTACCGGCGGAAAAACAGATCGTCGCTTTGCGCATTGACCGAAATTTCTGTTTGCCAGCCGTTTGTATTGAACGAGCCGCGGCTGATCACGCCGCCACGGAAATTGTGATCGCCATCCAGTGTTTTTAGCGACCCCTCCGGCTGGTGGGCGAAAAAATTAATGTCATAGCGGCCCTGTCGGGTCAGGTGGCGCCATGTGCCATCAAGAACAACGCCCTCCTTCTCGGTAAAATTGGGCGCCAGTGTCAGATCATAATTCGGGGCGAAGGCAAAGTGGTAGGGCATTGTAACACCGGCCCCGAAATCGCTTTGGGAGGTGAATGATGGCGAAAGAAACCCGCTTCGACGTTCAACTTCTGGTGCCGGATGGCTCAGATAGGGTGTGTAGAATATCGGAACGCCGAAAACTTCAAAGCGTGTATGGCGATAAATAATGTCTTGTCTGGCTTCGTCCTTGATGACTTTCTTCGCCCGTAGCTGCCAGATAGGAGCGGCGTCTGGTTCTTCGCATTCTGGGCACGCGGTATAGCTTGCATCCGAAAGCGCGATCTGCGTGGCGCTGGTGCGGGCTGCTTCGGTCGCTTGCAGGCGCGCATTTTTTGGCAAATAGGATTTTATTTCGCTAATGACCCAGTTTTCCATGGCTTCATCAAGCTCCATGGCCATAGCGTTTGACGTAGTGCCGTCTTTTTGCGTGAAGACGACATTGCCCGTCACCACAATGCGTTTTTGGCTCTTTATCCAGTTAAGCTGATCGCCAGTAACGCGGTCATCGCCATATGTAATGAGCACATTGCCTTCGGCCCGCACATTGCCAGTTGCGTCATCAATAGAGATCGTATCAGCTTCAAGAAGTGATTGCTGGTCTGCCAAAGCACGGCCGCAGAACAAAAATAAAAACATAAAAATAAAAGTGGGGGTGCGGCGCATGCTATGAATTGTTTCCAATCAGAAAACTCAGTGTTATTGTGACTAACATATTCAACGTATTGCGCCAAACGCGATCTCGGACTTAGGCGAACGCCATGCGCGGACAAGAGCAGGCGGCATCATAATGATCAAAAGCATAGATTCTCTTCCTTTGGCAGATCGCTGCATTCTTTTTTTGCTCCTTCTCTCGGTGCCGGTCGTGGTGTTCGCTGCCAAAGCATTGGTCATTGTTATGGTTTTTGTTGCGCTTGCGTGCGGGTATGTATCGGTGCGTCGAAAAGAGTCGAAGGTCAGGACGAGCCGTTGGCAATTAGGTTTGGTCATCGGTTTTATTTTTCTTTCCGCGATCTCGTATCTTTGGTCCATAAACCAGGCAGAAACCATCAAAACATTGGCAAAACTTGGTTTTGCCTGCGGCGCGGGGCTGGTTATGCACGCCTATATTGAAGCTCTTACGCCTGATCGTCGCCGGATATTCGCTGAAGTGATGGGACCTGCCATGGTCATCACCCTATTATTGGTTCTGATCCCATCGCAATGGTTGTGGCTGCGCGACATTCTTAACCCGCTTTTCGTAGTCATGACGGGAGACACGGTCGCCGTGTTCTTTGGTTATGAGGGTGAACTCGTGCGACAGATCAATCGCAGTTTGAGCCTGACAGTTGCTCTCGTGTTCCTGCTGATGGCATTTTACCACCATCGACCAGTTTTATGCGGGATATTGTTTATCGTCATGGGCGTATGTCTGGTGTTTTCGAGCAATCAAAGTGCTCTATTGGGATGGGCGCTTGGTGGCCTAGCGATGGCCGTTTTCGCAAATCGTTACTTGCGCGCGCCGGCTCTGCGTTTAACCCAAGCACTGTTGCTGGCGGCCGCGCTTCTCGTGGCGCCGGCCATGCAATTTAACTATGAGCAGCAATTAGCGGCGCAATTGGTTCCGGCTGATCTTGCGCGCAAGTCGTCTTCAAACATTCGGACATGGCTTTACGGTGCGACAGCGAGCCAAGCAATACAGCGGCCTTTGCTGGGTCATGGCAGCGGCGCGTCGCGCAACCTACCGCTTGATGCGCTCAATCTTGACGCGTTGCAGATTATCCAAACTGCGCCGTCGAGCGTTTATAAGGCGAATATGCAAGCTACTAATGTGCTCGCCTCGCATCCACATAATTTATTCTTACAGGTTTTTTTCGAACTTGGTGTTCTGGGCAGCCTTATTTTTGGCATCATGTTGGCATCGATTGCTGATGCCTTGGCGCGTGCGCATAGTAGGCAAGTGCCCATGCTTATGGGCGCCTTTGCCGCCGGTCTTGGTGCGCTCTTGTTTTCCTACAATATGTATCAGGGTTGGTTGATCAGTGGTGCTCTTTTGCTAATAATGTTGGGGCGGCTTTTATATCTGGCTCGCATCGAAACCGCGTTGCCATCTGGCAGCCTAAATTCAGATGAGATATAGGCCACTGAAACACGCACCAATTATTTTGGTAGCCCGCTAATGCGCGTGCGGATCATAGATGACATCGGGTATATTAGGAGGCATATGCTGGTTGTCTTTAGGCGTGGATCAGATGAAACTTAACCGGCGAATCCCTTACAATGCTCCCATTGGCTCGGCGTCGCTTACTAACGGCGCATTAGGAGGCCAAGCAGTTTTAAATCTGCGTTCGGAGCGAGAGATACATGTCTGAGAAAAAGATCACTGTGGTCGGCACCGGCTATGTCGGTATGTCGATGGCCGTGTTGCTGGCACAGCATAATGAAGTCGTAGCGCTGGATATTGATGCCGATCGGGTTGAAACGATAAATGCGAAGCGTTCGCCGATCCACGATCCTGAAATTTTGTCTTTCCTTGAAACGAAACCCCTGAACCTGACAGCGACACTCGACAAGGCAGCGGCGTATGATGGAACGCATTTTGTAATTGTGGCGACACCTACTGATTATGATCCGGTAACGAATTGTTTTGATACGTCTTCGGTCGAAAGCGTTGTCGAGGATGCGCTTGCCAATAATTCCCACGCGACGGTTATAATCAAATCAACCATCCCTGTCGGCTTTACCGCCAATATGCGCGAAAGGCTAAACACTCAGCGTGTCATCTTCTCGCCGGAATTCTTGCGCGAAGGGCAGGCTCTCAAAGACAATCTGCATCCCTCGCGGATAATAATGGGGGACGATACGCAAGCAGCGCATGATTTTGCCAACCTGTTGCATGAAGGTGCTGAAAAGAAAAACATCGAAACATTGTTTATGGGATCGACGGAAGCCGAGGCCGTTAAACTTTTTGCCAACACCTATCTCGCCATGCGGGTTTCTTTTTTCAACGAGTTGGACAGTTACGCGATGGCGAACGATCTGGATGTCCGCAACATCGTCAACGGGGTTTGCCTTGATACGCGTATCGGTCAGCAATACAACAACCCGTCCTTTGGCTATGGTGGTTATTGCCTGCCCAAAGACACTCAACAATTACTGGCGAATTACCAGACAGTTCCGCAAAACCTTATTCAGGCAATCGTGCAGTCGAACACGACGCGCAAAGATTTCATGGCCCAGCAGGTGCTTTCCGGCAATCCGGGCACGGTTGGCATTTACCGTCTGACGATGAAAGCTGGCTCTGATAATTTTCGTTTCTCTTCAATTCAGGGCGTGATGAAGCGCATCAAAGCACGCGGTGTTCCAGTTATTATTTACGAGCCGCATTTTAATGGTGATAGTTTTTTCAATTCGGAAATCGTGCGTGATATCGACGACTTCAAAGCGCGTTCAGATATTATTTTGACCAACCGGATGGCCGACGCTCTCGATGATGTGGCAGATAAAGTTTTCACGCGGGATTTATTCGGTAAAGACTAATCAACTCGTCCGTAGGAGGTCACAGGCGTGGCAGAAAATTTTCCATCGGAGAAAATACTGGTGACCGGAAGTGCTGGTTTTATAGGCATGCACGTCGCGCAGAAGTTTCTTGATCTGGGGCATGAGGTTGTCGGGGTCGATAACCTGAACTCCTATTATGATGTGGCTTTAAAAAAGGCGCGAGCCGGTCATTTGACCGAACGTAACGGGTTTCAGTTTCACCACACTGATATTGCCAATCAAACCGATTTGCGGGAAATATTCGCCCAACGTCGTCCTGATCTCGTTGTCCACCTCGCGGCCCAAGCCGGCGTGCGCCATTCGATCGACAATCCGCAGGCTTACATTGATAGCAATATTTTGGGGTTCCAGAATATTCTCGAAAATTGCCGCCATTTCGAGATACGCCATCTCGCCTATGCTAGCAGTTCCAGTGTTTATGGATCCAACGCCTCCATGCCTTTTTGCGAAACGGATAATGTCGATCATCCGATGGCCCTTTATGGGGCAACCAAAAAAGCCAACGAACTGATGGCGCATAGCTACAGCAATTTGTTTTCCTTGCCGACGACGGGGCTGCGGTTTTTCACTGTCTATGGCCCTTGGGGACGGCCCGATATGGCCCTGTTTTTGTTTACTCGTGCCATTTTAGCCGGCGAGCCGATCGACGTTTTTAACGAAGGGCGGATGGTGCGCGATTTCACCTATATTGATGACATTACCGAAGGCGTTGTCCGCGCCGCATTGAAACCTGCGACGCCGGATGATGGCTTTAACCCGCACGCACCAAACCCGGCTATTAGCAGTGCGCCATATCGGATATTTAATATCGGCAATGGTCAGCCTGTCGAACTAAATAGCTATATCGGGGCGCTGGAGGACGCGCTTGGTAAGAAGGCTGAGAAAAATATGCTGCCCATGCAGCCAGGTGATGTTGTTGCCACATTTGCAGATTGCAGTGCGCTTAATGCTTGGGTTGGTTTCAAGCCCGCGACACCGATTGGCGTAGGTATTCGCGCATTTGTCGACTGGTATCGTAGCTATTACGCGTGCTGACGGTATCATGAATATTCTCTATCTCGCGGCGGCAAGGGCATTAAACGGAAGCGTTTCGCTGCTCATTGTTTTTGTGCTGTCGAATTATTTTACACCGACTGAGTATGGCCGCTTCGGTCTTATTTTGTCGACCTACATGACAATCTCGGCCCTGTGCTTTTTTTGGCTGGGTGCCTATTTGTTTCGGTTTCACGATATTCAGAAAACACGGATATCAATTGTACAGTTGGTGCTTTTGAGTACCTTCATTATGGCGATGATTGTGGTTGGCCTGTGGGTGTTTGGGTTTGTGTGGACGCTGTTTGATGCCGCGATTATCGCTCTGGGTGCGATTGCACTGGGTGGGTTTTCTGTCGTTCAGGAATTTCTTGCCGGACGGCAACGCTATATTTTTTATTTTCTCACATCGTGCCTTCGTTTTATCCTTGCCGCGTCGATAATTTTAGTCGCATTGCTTTATCTGCGTGACCCAATGGTGGTAATGCTGGCCGTGATCTTTGCCATGCTGGTGCCAGCTATGATCATTTTCGGCATGTTTGGTGGCGATGCGATTTTCGGTGAACGGTCTCATATCGGTCGGATTGACCGTGATCAAATGATGTCGATCATACGATATAGTGCGCCTTTCGTTGCGATCGCGCTAGCCAATGCAAGTATCAATGTGACCGACCGCGTGGTCATTGGCCATGTGCTCGGTCTTAAGTCAGTGGGGCTTTATATCGGCACGCAGGATCTAACCATCCAGATAGTCGGCGCAGTTGCTGGTGTGTTGGCCTTGCGAACAGCAGCTCCGAGTATCAGAACCTTCGACGCGCAAGGTTTTTCAGCCGATTTTTGTCGGGCGTTTTTGCGACGCATGGTTCTGGCAAGCGTCGGATTACTTGGGCTTATTCTTCTGTGTCTGGCGCTGGCACCCTATACCTATTTGCGCTTGCTCTCCCCCGAAGCCCAGCAAGTCGCTGGAGGATTCTACGTGATCCTCACCATCGGTGCCGGTTTGTTTGGCTATACAAACCTCGTATTTCATACCGTGTTGATGATCCAAAAGCGCACGCATGTTATGTCGATAGCGAGCCTCGTTGTTCTGATCGGTAATGTTGTTGGGAATGTGGTCTTGGTGCCGCATTATGGGCTATCTGGTGCAGCGATATCGCTCTTGCTGGCGAGCACGCTTGGGTTGGTTTATAGCGGATTTATGACCCGTCATTTTTGGGGCGGTGTTTTTGCCGCAACAATCGGCGATAAAGAATAGATAGCTGGCGCGATTGCTAGAGCTAGCAAACTAAATTAAGTGTAATGTTGTGGTGTAGGAGTAATTATGTGCGCGCAATCCCTCTCTCGAATTTTTATCGTAGAGCCATTTAACAGTGGGTGGATTATTGAAAAGCTCATGCGCGATATTCGCGACGAGCTGGTTGCGCGTGGTCACCATGTGAACATCGGGTCGCCGGATGAATATCAAGGCGAAGAGGTTTATTTTAATTCACGCTACCTCTATGCCGCGCCGCAAGCCAAGGCCCGAGTAAACTCCGTTTTCGTGACCCATATCGATGACCATGGCAAGGAAAGCGAAATTCGCCGCGACTTTGATAAATTCGACAGCTTCGTTTGCCTTTCGCCCCAGGAAAGCGGTATTTTGCGCGCGATGGGCTGCCCGCCCGAAAAAGCCACAGGCATCAATTTACCGCCACGTGCCAGCATGCAGGTTAAGCGCCCACGGCTGTGCGTTTTGTCGGCGCGTTATCCCGATGGGCGAAAAAACGAACGCTGGCTCCTTGAATATTTTGATACAAATCCTGATCGCCGTGACCAGCTGATCATTTGCCTAATGGGCTATGATTGGGAAACCTTTGGTGTCGACCTGGCCAAGCGTGGCGTGTCTTTCGAGATTTATCGTTACGATAGATCTTTGCCGGACGAATATGCGCGGCAAAAAGCATTGTTGCAGGATATGGATTATCTGATCTGCATGGGTTTCGATAGCGGGAATATGTGTTGCTATGACGGCCTCGAAGTGGGGCTGGAACTTATTTTGCCCAATATCAGCTATCATCAGGGCTTGGGTTGGCGCGCGCGCTTGTTTGATGACCGCGCCGGTTTTTTCGCTGAACTTGATGAAGTGGCAGAGGCT
>DKNW01000064.1:0-520 GCA_002469805.1 Rhodobiaceae bacterium UBA7378 | reverse complement strand
GGGTTTCGATAGCGGGAATATGTGCTGCTATGACGGGTTGGAAGTTGGGCTTGAGCTTATTTTACCTAATATCAGCTACCATCAGGGCCTAGGGCGTCGCGCGCGCCTGTTTGATGACCGCGCCGGTTTTTTCGCTGAACTTGATGAAGTGGCAGAGGCTGTTATCGAAGCCGATCAGGTTTTCGAAGCACGGGGGCCGAAAAATTATGTCACTGAACTGCTGGCCCATTGGGCTGCATGTGCAGACCCGGCGCGTCCCGTGGTTGTAGCTAACGACCCTGATCAAGATAGACAAGTGTTGGCAAATAACCGTTCTAATTATCAGCCGATGAGTGCGCGCCGGGCAGCCGCGTCCACCTATCGCCATCTGCGGAAGTTATTTTGATGCGAAGGCGTGTTGGGAGAGTTTAGGTATGGTGCAGCGTATATGTAATGGCGACGAAATGCTGGCGCTCATCATTCGTGCGGATTACGAAGCCGAGGGCATTGAGTTTTTCACGCCGGATGAATTTTCCCAGCA
>DKNW01000135.1 GCA_002469805.1 Rhodobiaceae bacterium UBA7378 | reverse complement strand
AGAAAAATATCGCGCCACATGACCGGGTCGGACGCGGCAATGCGGGTGAAATCGCGAAAACCACTGGCGGAATATTTGATAACCGTACTGCGCGTATCGCTTTCGAGCTGGGCTGCCGTGCCGACAATATTAAAAGCGATGAGATGCGGCAAATGGCTGGTGATCGCCAGTACAAGATCATGGTGGCGTGCATCCATAAACTCGACATCGCTGCCAATATCGCGCCACAGCCCTGCCACGGTTTCGACCGCGCGCAAATTCGTCTCGCCGGGCGGGGTCAAAATGCACCAGCGCCCCTCGAATAATTCGGCAAAACCGGCATCGGGGCCGGAAAACTCCGTGCCCGCGATCGGATGACCGGGAACGAGATACACCTCATCCTTCAACAGCGGCAAGATTTCATCGAGCACGCATTGTTTGACCGAACCGACATCGGTGAGCACCGTGCCCGCTTTCAGCACCGGCATTATTTCAACCGCCAGCGGCGTCATGGCGCTGAGCGGCACGTTCAGAAATACAACATCGGCGCCGTGTGCCGCGTGTGCGGCGCTGTCATGAACGGCATCGACAAAGCCCAGTTCGCGAGCCCGCGCGCGCGTTTCTGGCGAGCGCGCATAACCGGTAATATGAGCAGCGACGCCATTTTTCTTAAATGCATGACCCAGCGACGAGCCGATGAGCCCCAGCCCGATTAACGCAATATGCGGCTTGCTCATCCGCGCCCCTCCGCGGCATCTGTCTGGTTGACAAAATCCGTCAGGGCGCTGAGCGCGGCGCGATTGGCTGCTTCGGTACCAATGCTCAGGCGCAGCGCATGAGGTAGACCATAAGCCGTGAGGCCGCGTGGGATGACACCGCGCGCGCATAAAAACGCTTCGGCGGCGGCGGCCTGTTCACCGTTTTCAAACTCGACCAAAATAAAATTGGCAAAAGACGACCGCACGCTAAACCCGATGCCACCAAGCTGCTGCGCCAGCCATTCGCGCCATTGCGTATTATGCGCGCGGCTGGTGTCGATATGCGCTTGGTCCTCAAGCGCAGCAAGACCCGCCGCCAGAGCGGGTTGATTAATGTTGAACGGCCCGCGCAGACGGTTCAAAACCGCGGCAATATCCGGCGGGCAATAGCCCCAACCCAGTCGCAAGGCAGCCAGCCCATAGGCTTTGGAAAATGTGCGCGTGGTCACGACATTATCGTGCCGCTCGACAAGGTCAAAACCCGCCGGATAGGTTTGCGGGTCGCAATATTCGGCATACGCCCCATCCAGCACCAAAATCGTGTCGCCGCCCAGCCCCGCATGCAGACGCACAATATCGTCCTGCGCCAACATGGTGCCGGTCGGATTATTCGGATTTGCCAAGAACACCATGCGGGTGGCCGGCGTGACCGCCGCCAAAAGCGTGTCGACATTGGCCGTTAACGCGGTTTCTGGCACGGCGATTGGCTGGGCGCCCGTAGCGCGGCTGGCAAGTTTGTATATCAAAAACGCATGTTCGGTGTGCAACACCTCATCGCCCGGGCCCAAATAGGCTTGCGCCAGCAACTGCAAAATTTCGTCCGACCCGTTGCCGCAAACAATATTGTCGGCATTCAGCCCGTTCAGTTCTGCCAGGCCCATGCGTAAGGCGGTGGCGTGCCCGTCGGGATAAATCGACGGGTCGAAGGGTTTTTCAAGCGCCGCGCATGCGTGCGCGCTGGCACCCAGCGGATTTTCATTGGCCGACATTTTATACGGCTCGGCAACGCCTTTGACCGCGTCGCGCCCGCCGACATAAGCCGGCATGTCGAGTATGCCTTGTTTTGGAACCGGTTTCATGCTCACGCCTCCTGCTCGTCGGGAACATGCAAAAGGTCATAATTTCCAAGCCAGACGACAGACGGGCCATATTTATCGGCGATCTCGTCGGCGTGCAAGAGTGCGGGGATTTCAACCAGCGTGTCGGCCCCATTCCGGGCAATCACGCGGCCGACGGCGGTCGCATCACCGTGCGCCAAGCGCGCGCGCACCAGCGTCACCATGCCGGCCCGTGGTTCAACCGACACCGCGCCATAGCAAAGCCCGCCTGCGTGCGCGCCTTCCCCCTGGCCCCGATCCGCGGGCTGCAAAATTGGCAGGCGTGCAAAAACGCCGGCACCTCCCGTCGGCATAAATTGCGTGTCGAGCGGCACCACCGCCACTGCGCGCGGGTCATTGTCACACGCGCGCGCGGCTGCTTCTGCGCTTTCATGCAGATGATATTGCAGCGCCGTGCCAAAGTGATCGCGGGCCAGCGCCGCTGTTTGCCCACACACATGCACGTCCAGCCCACCTTGTTGCACAAGCGCCGCACCGATGATTTCGCGCCACACCGCCAGTAGGCTCGCGAGGCCGAATGGCGGCTTTTGGCTGGCATGCCAGTCGACGAGCGCCTGCATTTGCTGTATTTCGCGCGCCGGACGCAGCGGCGTGGTTGCCGGCTCATGCGCCTTCGAGCGCGCCACATCTTCCACCAGCCGCGCGCGCGCCACTAGCAGATCGCGCAGCTGCGCGTCCAGCGTATCAATTTGCTCCCGAACTGCATCCAATCCGGTTTTGGTCGCGTTTTCGTCCATGCCTGTCCTGAAAGCTATGGGTGTTTTTCAATAGCGCCTAGTCTTAAGGGGCAAGAGCGTGTAAATCAAAGGAAAGATTGATTTAAACGATAAGTTTGGCAGGTCTATTGCGATTTGCAGATCATGCTAAATCAGCCTACCAATCGGGTCGGGGGATATATGACCGGGCATGAAAATTCGGCCAATGGCGAGCACCTTGTTCTCGAAAACGCACAGCTGACCCTGGATAACGGGTCGGTGCTAAAAGCGTTGACGCTCGCCTATCGCACCTATGGTCAGCTCAATGACGACAGGTCAAACGCCATATTGATTTGCCATGCGCTGACCGGCGACCATCACCCGAGCGGTGCCAACCCGCTGACCGGACGCGCCGGCTGGTGGGATAATATGGTTGGTGCGGGCAAGCCTATCGACACGGACAAATATTTTGTTATCTGCCAGAACGTCGTGGGCGGCTGCGCGGGGTCAACGGGCCCGTCAACGCTGCGCGCGGACGGCACGCCTTATGGTCTCGATTTTCCGGTCATTACAATCGGCGACATGGTGCGCGCGCAAAACCTGCTGCTGGATCGGCTGGACATACCGGATCTGTTTTGCGTCATTGGCGGGTCAATGGGCGGCATGCAGGTGCTGCAATGGACAGCCGCGCATGGCGACCGCGTGTTTTCAGCGATTCCGATCGCAACCGCGGCACGGCACTCGTCGCAAAATATTGCGTTTCATGAAGTCGGGCGTCAGGCCATTCTTGCCGATCCAGACTGGCATGGTGGCAATTATGCAGCCGAAAAAGCCGAACCCCGCAAAGGCCTAGCCGTGGCCCGCATGGCGGCGCATATCACCTATTTGTCGGAAGCCGCCTTGCAGCGCAAATTTGGCAGAAACCTGCAAGACCGCGAACGGCTAAGTTATGGATTTGAAGCCGATTTCCAGATCGAGAGCTATCTGCGTCATCAGGGGATTAGTTTTGTCGACCGTTTTGATGCCAATAGCTATTTATACATCACCCGCGCCATGGATTATTTCGACCTTGCGGCCGAGCATGGCGGAAACCTCGCCAATGCCTTTACGGATACGTCAGCGCGCTTCTGCGTTGTCTCGTTCACGAGCGATTGGCTGTTTCCGACGAGCGAAAGCATTGCGCTGGTGCGTGCGCTCAATGCGGCAGGAGCCAATGTCAGCTTTGTCGAGATAGAAAGCGATAAGGGCCATGACGCGTTTTTACTAGACGAACCGGAAATGGAAAAAACGATTGTCGGCTTTCTCGGTGCCGCAGCAATCGCGCGCGGCCTGCCGGCCCAAAATCACCCCGTCACGGGAGACGCGCATGATTGACCCGCGCGCCAACGCCAATGGTAACTTGGCCGAAAACCGAATTGACCTCAAGCTAATCGCCGATCTTGTCGAACCGCAAACGCGCGTGCTCGATATCGGTTGCGGCAATGGGCAATTAATGGAGCTTCTGGTCAATGAACGCGGTGCCGATGCGCGTGGCCTTGAGCTGAGTCAGCAGGGTGTGAACGCGTGCGTGGCGCGCGGGCTGTCCGTGGTTCAGGGCAATGCCGATACAGACCTGTCTTATTACCCTGATCAGGGCTTCGATACAGTTATTTTGAGCCAAACCCTGCAAGCCACCCAGCGCCCGAAAGACGTGCTAATTGAAATGTCGCGCATCGGATCGCGGCTGATCGTATCAATCCCGAATTTCGGGCATTGGAAAATTCGTCTCGACCTTGCCTTGCGTGGACGTATGCCTGAAACACGAGCACTGTCGGCCAGTTGGTATGAAACAGCCAATATTCATCTGTGCAGCATGCTCGATCTCATTGATTTATGCGACGCCGTTTCCTTGCGAGTCGAGACATGCCTCACGGTGACAAAAGGCAAAGTCAGCCGCACATCAGGCCGCCCATCAGCGTGGCAAAATTTAACGGCCGAATTGGTCGTTCTAGAATTAACGCGCTGATTTGGGAGGCGCAGACGCGCGCTGCAATATCCCTCGCGAAAACGCTGGCCGCACCGATGCCCCCATCGCCACATTTTGACGCCGCTTTGCCCGAATAGGGGCGGGCACTTGTTTGACGATGTCAACAACCCATACGCCGCCAATTTGCGGCAGCAGAGCCTCCAACACCCGCTCAATTGGCGCCAGCGCCCGCACCATGAATTTCGGCAAAAACGGCGGCAGCATGAGGGCTGGTCGAATGCTGGCTATTGAAAATCCGGCAGCCTGAAGCTGGCGCTTTAACTGTCGGCGGCTAAACGGACGCCCCGCACCAAATGGGTTTGCATCGCGCCGCGCCCACATGCCCGTCCGGTTGGGCACCACAAACATGGCCCGCCCGTTAGGAACCAGAACCCGCCAGATTTCACCCAGCAGCGCATCGCTGTGGTTTGCCGCTTCGAGGCCATGAATAATAATCGCACGGCCCAGCGCGCCATCGCGCAATGGCAGCAAGCTCTCATCTACCAGAGCCGAACGCACGCCATTGGGACGTGTCTCCACTAGAACGCCCTGTTGCGCAGGCATGCACAAGTGCCATGTCGCATTCGGCCATAGCGCGTCTGCATAGGGCAAAACATAGCCATATCCCAACACCGGCTCTTCCTTGGGGTCGGGCCATGCAGCATCTATTTTGTGCACAATTTGCACGCAAGCGCGCGCCCCATCGGAGCCAGCATAAAATTCAGCAAGTTCGAGAATGTCGACAGCCATGTTCAGAACAGTATACTCCTAAAAGACCCCACGCCAGAAGGGGCTGATATTTAACTAGGGAGCGCGACAATGCGTACCATCGAAATTGCACAATTTGCCTGTCTAAGCGACAATTATGGGTTTCTTGTCCACGACCCAAAAAGCGGCCAAACCGCATGTATCGACACGCCGGAAACCGGCCCTGTCATGCAGGCGCTCGACGCGCGCGGTTGGCAGCTTAGCCATATATGGAACACGCATCATCATTTCGACCATGCAGGCAATAATCTGGAGATCAAAGAAAAGACTGGATGCCAGATCATCGGCCCAGCCGGTGAAGCCGATAAAATTCCGGGTATAGATGTCGCGGTGGATGATGGCGACAAACTGTCGCTGGGCGAGCATGCGGTTAGCGTGCTCAATGTCGGCGGTCATACGCTCGGCCATATTGCTTATCACCTGCCCGAGACGCACAACGCATTTGTTGGTGACAGCCTGTTCGCCCTAGGGTGCGGGCGCGTGTTCGAAGGCACGATGGCGCAAATGTGGGCAAGCCTGCAAAAGCTGACTGACCTGCCAGACGGCACAACGATTTATTGCGCGCATGAATATACGGCCGCGAATGCGGCTTTTGCAATCAGCGTCGATCCGGATAATGCCGACTTACAAGAACGTGTGCGCCAGATAACGGCGCTACGTGAGGACGGCAAGCCAACGGTGCCAACCGAAATTGGTCTTGAACGTGCAACCAATCCTTTTTTACGCCCCCATGATGCAGGCATCCGCGCACATCTCAATATGACCGATGCTGCGGATGTTGACGTGTTTGCCGAAATCCGTTCACGCAAGGATAGCTTTTAATGCCCACCACGCCCCCGCGCGATATTTCTCCCGACAAGGCGATGACGGATGTGGCGAACGCGTTAAACCTGACCAAGCATGCAGACGGGTATTTTGAAAACATTGACGACCCCGCCCAGCGCCTCGTTTTGCTGGGGGCAGGCGATTTGCTTGCGTGGCAGCGCAATACGGCCCGCCAGGTCTGGCTTTGGCTGGCTGGTGCGCCGCTGGCACTTACTGTGTCGCCCGACGGACACGACGCGCAGGCATTTCACCTTGATGCATCGCGCACCGATGCCGTGATAGCCGAACAGGTTTGGCACACTGGTGAGACGCTGGGGCGCTGGAGCCTGATGCGTATTGAATACGCGCCGGCGCCAGACCTTAGACACCCCGCCACTGCAGAATATGCCGCATTGGATTGGTATCCCACGCCGCGCGGCACCCGCCAGGCGGATAATTAAATGCCAACACCAGAGACCGACATGCTGTTTTATGCCGATGCGGATGGCGGGGTCATCTGTGAGGTAGGCTGGGTTGACCCAGAGATCGCCTTTCTGCCCCACGCAAATAGCCCGCACGCGCTATGGCTCGATTCAAGCGACGCGGACCATGCCTTGTCCCGCGCCAGCTATATTGCGACCGCCCCTTATGAAATTATTTCCGGGCCGCCCGAGCAAGCCCAACAGTTTTTCGAACAAGCCCGCGCCGCGCTAATGGCCGGTGCTGGCACATGGGACAAGATACCGGCAAAGGTCGACGCATGCCTGCCAACCTTCAGAGGCGGGCTGGCAGGGTTTTTCGGCTATGATCTCGCTTCCGGTCTACATCCGATGCCGGAAAATATTTCCCGCATGGCACAAGACGATCTGAATTTGCCCGGTCTTGTGCTGGGTCTGTACCCAACGGTTGTCGCTTTCGACAATCAGGCGCGCCGCACTTTCATCATCGCGACCGGCTTGCCGGGGACATCGCCGGACGACCGCCGACAACGCGCAGAGCAGGATATTGCCTGCTGGCAGACGCATCTTAATCCGCTTCGTGACCCTCACCCAGCAGCGAAAATGAAGGGAAATGCGGCTAGAATCACGGGTAAAGGCATGGGTGAACCTGCAAACCTGCCGCACAGCGATTTCGCCGCAGATGAGTTCAAGCAAGTGGTCGAAAACGTCGTTACGCGCATATTGGACGGGGAAATTTTTCAGGCAAATATTGCGCAGCGCTTCCACGCGCATCTCGATGCCGCAGACACAGCCTTTGATTATTATCGGCGGCTGCGTCAACTGAGCCCGGCACCATTTTCGGCATTTGCTTGTTACGACGGCTGGGCGTTGGCTTCGGCGTCGCCCGAGCGCTTTCTGGCATGCACAGATGGCGACATAGAAAGTCGTCCGATCAAAGGCACGCGGCCGCGTGGTGCCACACCCGAAGAAGATCAGAAAATTTCTGCCGATCTGCTGGCCAGCGAAAAAGACCGCGCAGAAAACACAATGATTGTGGACTTGTTGCGCAACGACCTAGCCAAGAATTGCGTCGATAACTCGATCGAGGTGCCGCAATTATGTGTGCTCGAGAGGTTTTCAAACGTGCATCATTTAGTGTCGACCGTGCGGGGGTGCCTGCGCCCTGGCACCACGCCGCTCGATGCCCTGCGCGACAGTTTTCCCGGCGGCTCCATCACCGGCGCGCCAAAAATTCAGGCCATGGGTGTGATTGCAGAACTGGAACGCCACGCTAGAGGGCCGTATTGCGGGGCGATGGGGTATATCGGGTTTGACGGCCATATGGACACGAACATTCTGATACGCACCGCAGTGATCATGGGCCGCGACATTTATTTTCAGGTCGGCGGCGGCATTGTCGCGGACAGCCACGCAACCGCAGAATATGAAGAAACGCTGGACAAGGCATCCGGGCTGATGGCCGCGCTCACCTCCCACACAACCCGTGTGCGCTCGGCATGATTGTCGTAATCGACCATTACGACAGTTTTGTCGAAACACTGGCCCGGTATGTGCGCGAAGCGGGCCACGAGACCCGTATCATCAATCAAGATGACGTATCAGCGGGCGACGTCGTGGCTTTGAACCCTGACGGCATTATTCTGTCACCCGGTCCCGGTGGGCCAGAAAATACGGGTGTGAGCATGCCCTTGATAAACTTGCTGGACGGGCGCGTACCCATTTTGGGCGTGTGCCTCGGTCATTTGGCTTTGGCAGCAGCATATGGCGGCACCGTAACGCGTGCGCGCGAGCCAATGCATGGCAAATCCGCGCCCATATCGCATGAAGGTGGCACGCTTTTTAGCAACATGCCCAACCCTTTTAATGCCGGACGCTATCATGCCCTTATTGTTTCAGATTTACCCGCCTGCATGTCAGCGACAGCGCATAGCGGCAATGGCGAAATCATGGGCCTCACGCATCGCAGCGCGCCGCTTTATGGCGTGCAATTTCATCCAGAATCCGTGCTCACCCCGCAAGGCCGGTGCATCGTGACGAATTTTCTGGCGCGCACGCACCCATCAAAAAACATCCACCCGGCGGCGCGGGCATGATCTGGCTAAACGGCGCTCTAGCCAATGCCGCAGGCGCAGTATCAGCGGCAGATCGCGGCCTGCTTCTGGGCGAAGGCGTGTTTGAGACTGTATTGGCTGAAAACGGTACGCCCTCGCACTGGGCCGCGCATATGGAACGGCTTTGGCGGGCTTGCGATGTTTTCGGGTTCACAACCCCTTATGCAGCGTCGGATTTGCATGACGTGGCAGCAGATTTGATGTCTCAACAAAACCTCAGCCAGACCCGCGCGGTCATCCGTGTCACGGTTACGGGCGGCGATGGCGGGCGCGGCTTGGTGCCGACACATGAAACCCACCCGAACTGGCTGGTGCAGGCCTCAAAAGCGCCTGACGTTCCGGCCCATATCAGGCTCATGCAGTCACATGTGCTCCAGCCCGCAGGTCAGATTTTATCACCAATAAAAACCACTAACTATGCCGCGCATATTTTTGCTCGCAAGCAAGCCCTATCCGCCGGTGCCGACGATGCAATTCTCGTTAATCAGCATCAGCGCATAACGGGCGTTTCAGCGGGGAATATTTTTGCTCTGTATGATGAGCAACTGATCACACCGCAAATAGAAGAAGGCGCTCTGCCTGGCATCACCCGCGCGCGTATTCTGGCGTTGGGTGATAGGGGCGGGCATGACATGATATCAGGGCAGCTAAGCCCCGATATGCTCAATGCCAGCGACGCCTTGATTGTATGTAATGCGGTTATGGGGGTTGTCGCGGCTTCACTGCATGTTGGACAAATGGCCGGCAGTGAAAATCTTGCCAAAAAAATACGCGCGGCTCTCACTGCGCGTAGCTAAATGAATAACTTGGCAGATGCCGATCTATCCGACTTTTCTCGTATTTTGTAGACTTGATTTAATCTTTGGGCGCAATGACCTGTCGACCACGATACATACCGCTTTTCAAGTCGATATGATGCGGACGATGCAGTTCGCCGCTATCGGGGTTCTCGACATATGTCGGATTTGCCAACGCATCGGCTGACCGGCGCTTGCCGCGGCGCGAAGGGCTCACTTTTCGTTTCGGAACAGCCATTTTAAATGTCTCCAACTAAATGTCGGCGCGTTATACGCTATGGCGCCGCATGCGTCCACCCCAGAGGGAGTAAATTTCTATAAAAACCCTCTGTCTGAACAAGTCCTAACGATTGGTCGCCCGCACTCGCCATAAGCGGCCATCACTATCGCCCGTCCCTTCGGACAGAATATACAGCGCACCGTCAGGCCCGGTACGAATATCGCGCAGGCGTTCACCGATCTCGCCAAACAGCACCTGGTCGCTTCCAGCCACGCGCCCGTCCATATCGACGCGCACCACATGGTTGAAAACAAGCGATGTCATGAAAATATCGCCGTCCCAATTTGGAAATGCCGCGCCGCGATACAATGTCATGCCGCTTGGCCCGAACGAAGGATCCCAATATTTCAGCGGCTGTTCCATACCCTCATAGGACGTATAGGGCGAAATTTGCAAGCCTGAGTAATCAATTCCGTAGGTGATTGCCGGCCAGCCATAGTTTTTGGCAGGCGCGATAATGTTTAACTCATCGCCGCCACGCGGCCCGTGCTCGGTCTGAAACACCGTATCGGTTGCAGCATCATAAATAATGCTCTGCGCGTTTCTGTGCCCATACGACCAGACTTCAGGTAGCGCAGCTGGATCATCGACATACGGGTTGTCAGCAGGCACTTTACCGGCATCGGACACACGCACGATTGTGCCGAAATGATTGGCACGGTTCTGCGCATCTTCGCGATAGTCAAAGCCGTCGCCAACCGTCACAAGCAGCGTATTATCCGGCAAAAATGTCATCCGCCCGCCATAGTGCGCGGCTGTATCCTTCGCCGGTGCCGCTTCGAAAACGGTCTCGACATCTTGCAACTGCCCGCCGTCAAAGCGCCCGCGCACCACCCGCAGCGCATTGGCATAACCAGACCCAACAGCCAGCGAGAGATAAACCAGATTGTTTGTCGCAAAATTCGGGTGCAGGCGCACATCCATCAACCCGCCCTGCCCGGCATAAAAAGTTTCGGGCACACCCGCAACCGGTCTGGCGATTAGTTCGCCATCGCGCACTAAGCGCAACTGACCAGAAAGTTCGCTTACAAGCATGTCGCCATCGGGTAAAATGGCGAGACCCCATGGCATGTCGAGACCGTTGACCACTTCTTCCAAGGTATAATCTTCGGCGGCGGCTGTTTTCGTTAACGGCCCGACCAGACCTAACAAGCATGTCAAAGCGACTTTCAGCAAAGCGACTTTTAGTGACGTGTTCATCATTATTCTTCCTAATTATATGAGCTCAAACTTCCGAGCTGTTCACAAACATTGCAACAGGTCGGGTATCCCGCTTATATTCTAGCCAGATTTGGAGAAAACAAAATGCAAAATATCCTACCTACGCGACGGGCTTTCGCCGCCTTCATGATCGGTTGGTCGTGCCTGTATCTTTTACTGGTCATCACGACCACACAGTTTCACGTTTCGGAACTGACCATGCTGGGCCTGAACATCCCTTTTGCCGAGCGTATCGCCATGACTATGGCAGATATTATGGGTGGCTTGCCGCTCATCGGCATTATTTTCGGCGTGGGATATTTCCTAGCCATGATCACGGCCAACATCGTAACCCGTTTCTTCAAACCCATGCCCGACATTGTTTACGCCGTTGCCGGTGGAGTTTGCGTCGCGACAATATTACATTCACTCAGAGCCGTAACGGGCATAACACCGCTACCAGTCGCCCGCGGCATGGACGGCTTTGTCGCCCTGTGCATTATTGGCGCGCTATCGGGTTTCGTATTTTCCCGTTTAAAACGCCGGATGCAGACCTAATTCTGGGCCTTATAATCCAGCCGGCGCGCATGCAATAGCGGCTCGGTATACCCGCTGGGCTGTTCGCGGCCTTTAAAAATCAGGTCACAGGCGGCAGAGAATGCGATCGAACCGTCAAGATTTTCGGCCATAGGTGTGTATGCTGCATCGCTGGCATTTTGTTCATCAACCACCAACGCCATCCGCTTCATGGTCGCCATCACTTGATCTTCGGTGCAAATGCCATGGTGTAACCAATTTGCGATATGCTGGCTTGAAATGCGCAAGGTTGCGCGGTCTTCCATCAGGCCGACATCGTGAATATCCGGCACTTTGGAGCAGCCCACACCCTGATCGATCCAACGCACCACATAGCCCAGAATACCTTGGGCATTATTGTCGAGCTCTTGTTGGACATCATCTGGGCTCCATTGCGGGTGGGTTTCTACCGGCATGCTCAAAATCGTATCCAGCGACGCGCGCGTCCTCGATTTCAACTCATTTTGAACCGCTTCAACATCTACGCGGTGATAGTGGATGGCGTGAACCGTCGCTGCCGTTGGGGATGGTGCCCATGCGCAATCCGCACCTGCGCGTGGCTGACCGATTTTCTGTTCCAGCATATCAGCCATCAAATCCGGCATGGCCCACATGCCCTTACCGATTTGTGCGCGGCCCTGCAAACCACATGATAGACCAATATCAACATTCCAATCTTCATACGCATTGAGCCAGCCAGAGGCTTTCATTTCCGCCTTGCGGATCATTGGCCCCATTTCCATGGAGGTGTGAATTTCGTCACCTGTGCGGTCGAGGAAACCAGTGTTGATGAAGATAACCCGCTGTTTTGCCGCGCGAATACATTCTTTCAAATTGACCGTGGTGCGGCGTTCTTCATCCATAATACCCATTTTCATGGTTAGCGCCGGTAGGCCAATGGCGGCTTCTACATCACCAAATAATGTATTGGTGAAAGCGACTTCTTCCGGCCCGTGCATTTTTGGCTTCACGATGTAAACCGAACCTGCGGGGCTGTTTTTCATGGCCGGATCTGTTTTGCCCAAATCATGCTTAGCCAACAATCCGGTAACCAACGCATCCATTATGCCTTCGGGCACTTCGTCGCCACGATCGTCGACAATGGCCGGATTGGTCATCAGATGCCCGACATTACGGATCAGCATGGTCGATAGACCAGGCAGAGTGAAATTATCGCCCGACAAATCGGTATAGGCCCGATTATCGTTCAACTTGCGCACCATCTCGCGCCCGCCTTTTTGCATCGACACGGAAATATTGCGCGTCATCAAGCCCAATAAATTGCGGTAGGCTTCAACCTTATCTTCGCCGTCAACAGCGGCCACGCTATCTTCGCAATCCATAATGGTCGTTACGGCTGATTCCATTATAACATCTGCTACATTGGCTGGATCGTCCTTGCCGATGCTATGCGCCGCGTCGATCATAATCTCGGCATGCAAATCATTGTTTTTCAATAGCAGGGCGCTTGGTGCATCGGCGCTGCCCTGATAGCCAACACATTTTTGCGGCGCCACCAGCCCGGCAGTTCCGCCCGCATGAGACGCCACCAGCGCGCCATCAGCAATCATATAGCCGGTAACATCAGCATGCGACACGCCGTCAAGCGGTGCTATCTCATCCAAAAGCGCCTTGGCCCGGCGTATCACTTCAGCGCCGCGTGTCGGGTTGTAACTGCCGACGGGCGCCAAGTCACCCTCCTGCGGAATAATGTCCGTGCCGTAAAATGCATCATAAAGGCTGCCCCAGCGGGCATTGGCAGCGTTAACGGCGAACCGTGCATTCTTGACCGGCACAACAAGCTGCGGACCAGCGATCTTCGCAATTTCCGGGTCAACATTGGCGGTTTCGATCTGGAAGTCGGCGCCTTCCGGTACCAGATAGCCGATCTCTTCAAGAAACGAACGATAGGCACCGGCATCATGCGGCTGGCCTTTTTGCGCCAGATGCCAGGCGTCGATTTTAGCTTGAAGGTCTTCGCGTTTGGCGAGCAGCGCCTTATTCGTGTCGCGGTGCGTATTGATCACATCCGCCGCCGCCGACCAGAACGCCTCGGCTGTTATATCGATACCTGATACTGCTTCGTTGGCAATAAAATCTGCAAGCTGCGTATCAATATTAAGGCCCGCTATCGTAATCCGGTCTGCCATGTTGCTCTCCCCTAGTTTAACCCGCCCTGTGCTGGCGGAAATAATGTTGGCGGACAGAGAGGGATTCGAACCCTCGAGACGCGTTAACGCCTACACGCTTTCCAAGCGTGCGCCTTCAGCCACTCGGCCACCTGTCCGGAAGTTGAAATATACCCACCCGCCTAGTGAAAACAAGCGGCGATGCGCCTAATCGTCCATTTTGAGGGCGGAAATAAACGCATCCTGTGGAATGTCGACCTTGCCAAACTGGCGCATCTTTTTTTTGCCTTCTTTCTGCTTATCCAGCAGTTTGCGCTTCCGGCTCACATCGCCGCCGTAACATTTGGCCGTCACATCCTTGCGCAGGGCGGCAATGGTTTCGCGCGCGATAATTTTACCACCAAGTGCCGCTTGGATCGGAATTTTAAACAGATGGCGCGGGATCAAATCTTTCAGCCGCTCGCACATGGCGCGGCCGCGCATTTCAGCACGCTCACGGTGAACAATCGTCGACAGCGCATCAACCGGTTCGGCATTAACCAAAATGGCCATTTTCACCAGATCGCCGGTTTTGTACTCATTAAGCTGATAATCAAAGCTAGCATAACCGCGCGTCACGGACTTCAACCGGTCGTAGAAATCAAACACGACTTCGTTCAGCGGCAAGGCGTATTCCAACATCGCCCGACTACCGGCATAACTAAGATTTTTCTGGCGCCCGCGGCGGTCTTCGCACAGCTTGAGCACAGCCCCCAAATACTCATCCGGCACCAAGATCGACGCATCAATCCACGGCTCGTCAATGTGGTCTATTTTCACCACATCCGGCATGTCAGCCGGATTATGCAGTTCCATCATCGACCCGTCATTCATGTGCAGCCGGTACACTACAGAGGGGGCAGTTGTGATCAGGTCAATGTCAAACTCGCGTTCAATGCGCTCGCGGATGATCTCCAAATGCAAAAGCCCCAAAAACCCGCAACGGAACCCGAAGCCCAACGCGGCGCTTGTTTCCATTTCATAATCAAAGCTCGCATCATTAAGCCGCAATTTTGCCATCGCTTCGCGCAAATCCTCGAACTGGCTGGAATCCGTCGGAAACAGGCCGCAAAATACAACCGGCTGGGCCGGTTTAAACCCATCGAGGATGTCGCTACACGGCGCGCGATCTTCGGTCACCGTGTCCCCAACACGGGTATCTGCAACCTGCTTGATCGCCGCGGTAAAATATCCTATCTCGCCCGGACCCAAATCAGGCACGGTATCGCGCTTGGGCCGGAACACGCCCACTTGGTCAACGAGATGCGTTGCATTGGTCGACATCATACGTATTTTCTGGCCTTTTTTCAGCGTGCCATCGATCACCCGAACCAGCACCACAACGCCCAGATAGGCGTCGTACCAGCTATCAACCAGCATGGCTTTTAGCGGCGCATCGCTGTCCCCGCCCGGAGCTGGCAATTGCGTAACAATGGCTTCCAGCACATCATCAACACCAATTCCTGTTTTGGCCGAAATATTCACTGCACCCGACGTATCCAGCCCGATCACATCCTCGATTTGCCCGCAAACGCGCGGGCAATCCGCCGCAGGCAAATCGACCTTGTTCAGCACAGGCACAATTTCATGATCAACTTCAATGGCTTGGTACACATTGGCAAGCGTCTGGGCCTCGACGCCCTGACTTGCATCAACCACCAGCAACGAGCCTTCACATGCCGCAAGCGAGCGGTTGACCTCATAGGCGAAGTCGACATGGCCGGGCGTGTCAATGAGGTTGAGCTGATATGTCTCGCCATCGCTCGCTGTATAATCAAGGCGCACGGTCTGCGCTTTAATTGTGATACCGCGCTCGCGCTCCAGTTCCATATTATCGAGAACTTGTTCCTGCATCTCACGCGTGGACAAGCCGCCCGTGATTTGGATCAAGCGGTCGGCAAGCGTCGACTTGCCATGGTCGATATGCGCGATAATTGCGAAGTTCCGGATGTTTTTCTGAACCGTCATACTAGCCCTATATCACTGGCCGCCGTGTTCGCCAATGCGTCAAATACTGCGTCGAAATAAGCATTAAAAATAATGCGCAAATTAGCCGCGCAAGCGGCCGCCGGTCGCCTTGATGACAGCCGAGGTCACTTTTTCAGCAACCACCTCGATCTCGGCATCGGTCAAGGTCGCTTCTGTCGGTTGCAGGCAGACCTCAAGCCCGACGGATTTCATGCCCTCGGCAAGCTGGCCGCCCGCAAACACGTCAAAAACCCGCACCTGACTGATCAGTTTTTTCTCAGCACCGCGTGCCGCCCGCACAATCTCCGCCGCGGGCACATCCGCCGCGACCTCAAAAGCGAAATCGCGACGTACCATTTGCAGGTTGGACAAAGCCAGCGCTGGCCGCGCAATATCCGTTCCGGCCTGCTTGGGCGCCTTGGGTTCGGGCACTGTATCAGGCCAGACCTCAAAAGCGGCGACCGGCATATCAATATCAAACTTCGCCAAAAGCGCCGGATGCAGTTCGCCGAACACTGCCATCGGCTCGCGTGGGTTGCGCGCCAGCACGCCTGAGCGCCCCGGATGATACCAGTCAATGCCGCTATCAGGAGACACCGGCAATACCTGCAAGGCATCTGTAGCTACGCCACATGCTGCAAGCGCGGCTTCGGCATCGGCGCGCGCGGCATAGGCATCGACAGCTTGTGGCGCACCACGCCAGCTCTTCATCGCCGCCATGCCAGCCCGCAAACCAGCCGCAGCATAGCGTTGTGCGCCGGGTGTTGCCGCCTTGAATTCGTGACCCAGTTCAAAAAGATTAATCTGCTGTGCACCACGGTCAGCATTTTTCTGCACCGCATCCATTAAGCCCGGCAATAGCGATGGGCGCATATGGCTGAGATCTGATGAAATCGGATTCGCGAGTTCCAGCCCCTCTGCCACGTGAAATGCCGTAGCTTGGGCCTGCGAGACAAACGACCATGTGACCGCTTCAACCAACCCCCGTGCGGCCAGCGCGCGGCGCATCAGGCCAGCGCGACGCTGCGCCAGTGTTAGGCTTGGACGCACCACGCCGGTATCTTGCGGCAAGGGCGTCGACGGCACTTCGTCCAGCCCGTATATACGAATGATTTCCTCAACTATATCAGCGCCATGGGTCGCATCGTCGATATCGGGTCGCCAACTCGGTACGCCAACTTTCCAAACCTCACCCGTTTCAACATCAAAACCGAGTTTTTCCAGGATGGTTTGCATATCCGCTTCGCTGATCTCGAGACCGGTCAGCTGGCGTACCCGCGCCGGCGCGAAGCTGACGTGTTTTTTATCAGTTGGTACTGCGCCACCTGTTACCGGCGCGCACACAGTGCCCCCGCAAATTTCAACGATCATTTGCACAGCCAGCGCCAGACCTGTATCGACCGAGGCCGGATCTACGCCGCGCTCAAACCGGTAGCGCGCATCGCTATCGATATTGTGGTGACGACCCGATAACGCGATCGCCACCGGGTCAAACCAAGCGCTTTCTACGAGTACATTGCGGGTATCCAGCGTGCTGCCTGACGCCAGCCCCCCCATAATACCGGCGAGTCCCAGCACACCATTATCGTCGGCGATGACGCAATCCGCGTCTCGCAATTCATACGTCTCATCGTCAAGCGCAACAAAACTTTCGCCCGCCTTGGCCTGGCGCGCGTGCACCGTGCCACCCAGCTTATCAGCATCATAAACGTGTAAAGGCCGCCCGCGATCATAGGAAATATAATTGGTGATATCGACCAGTGCATTGATTGGTTTGAGGCCAATAGCCTTCAGCCGGGCCTGCAACCAATCCGGACTTTGCGTGTTTTGAACACCCTCAATGCGACACCCGGCAAACACCGGACAGGTGTCGCCGGACACGACGATCGAAGTGCCACCGTCTTTTTCACCCACAATCGGGCGCACATTATCATCTTTCAATGTGCCAAGACCGGCAGCCGCAAGGTCGCGCGCAATGCCCCGTACGCCCAGACAATCTGGCCGGTTGGGGGTGATCGCAATCTCGATCATCGGGTCGTCCAGCCCTAGCGCGGTGGCCGCGCCCATGCCGATTTCGGTGCCTGCCGCCAACTCGACAATGCCGTCATGGTCATCGCTCAAGCCCAGTTCAGCGCCCGAGCACATCATACCTTTACTTTCGATGCCGCGAATTTTCGCCTTCCCCAGCACCATGCCGCTGGCTGGAATAACCGCGCCTTCCTGAGCTAAAATGCCAACAAGACCCACCCGCGCATTTGGCGCGCCACAGACGAGGTCTTGTTCGCCAGCGCTGCTTTTCACGGTGCAGATTTGCAGCCTGTCGGCTTCGGGGTGCGGCACGGTGGCAATAATTTCAGCAACCTCGAAATTGGTAAAGGTTTCCGACGGATCAACCAGTTCCTCAACTTCCAATCCGATAAGCGTTAATTTATCTACAATGTCGTCAAGCGCTGCGCTTGTTTCGAGATGGTCTTTCAACCAAGAGAGGGTAAACTTCATATTCGCCCCCTATTTCACTGCTAGCGTTTTATTGGACAGGCCACCAGCCAGCCCAGGCACGTCAATCGGCAAAAAGCCGTAATGCTTCAGCCAGCGCAAATCGGCACTGAAGAAAGCTCGCAAATCAGGCATGCCATATTTCAGCATCGCCAGCCGGTCAATGCCCATGCCGAACGCAAAGCCCTGATACACGTCCGCATCAATGCCGGCATGGCGCAAAACATGCGGGTTCACCATGCCACTACCGCCAATTTCCATCCAATCATCGCCCGCACCGACAATGAGCTTGCCGCCATCACGATGGCAGCGAATATCAACTTCCATGCTCGGTTCAGTGAACGGGAAATAGCTTGGGCGGAACCGAATGGCGACATTATCCACTTCGAAAAATGCGGTTAGAAACGCTTCCAGCGTATGTTTCAAATGGCCCATATGGGTCGTTTTGTCGATCACCAGACCTTCGATCTGGTGAAACATCGGCGTATGCGTCTGGTCGCTATCGCACCGGTATGTGCGCCCAGGCGCAATAAACCGAAATGGCGGGCCGTCTTCTTCACCATCAGCCCGCGCACCCGCTTCCATGGTACGCACCTGAACGGGGCTTGTATGCGTGCGCAATAAAAGCGCTTCGCCTTCCTCTTCTGCCGTCAGGTAAAACGTATCATGCATTTGGCGCGCGGGGTGCGCGTCTGGAATATTCAGCGCCGTGAAATTATAAAAGCCACTTTCGATATCTGGACCTTCGGCAACATCAAACCCCATACTGGCAAAAATTACCGCCAATTCTTCCATGGTCTGGCTGACCGGATGTATGCGCCCCTCGAATTGCGGGTCGGTGTCGACTGGTAGGGTCATGTCGAGCGTTTCCGATGCCAAACGCCGCGTTAATTCTTCGGCTTCGAGCGAATCGCGGCGGCTTTGCAAGGCTTCGGTAATGCGTATTTTCAGTTGATTAAATAGGGGGCCGAGGCGCTGGCGTTCTTCGGCATCCATGCCGCCAAGCGTTTTAAGCAGAGCAGACACCTCGCCCTTCTTACCCAGCGCGGCAACGCGTACATCTTCGAGCGCCGAAAGCGTCGCCGCCGCCGCAATATCGCTGATTATCCGGTTTTCAACCGCGCCCGTATCGTCCTGCATGCCAAAGGCCCCTGATGGTCATAAATCTCTTATGCCACAAGACTCGCGCATCTACGACACGCAAATCCACCTCAAAACCCGCATCAACCGAGGGCTTCGCGGGCCTTGCCGACCAATGCTTCGAACGCTGCTGGTTCGTGCACAGCCAGATCTGCCAGAACTTTCCGGTCAACTTCGATGCCGGCTTTGCCAAGACCGTCGATAAACCGGCCATAAGGTAGACCATGTATGCGCGAAGCTGCGTTGATACGCTGGATCCATAAGGCGCGGAAATTGCGCTTGCGCGTGCGCCTGTCGCGATAGGCATATTGCCCCGCTTTGGTAACCGCCTGTTTGGCAACACGGATCGTATTTTTACGCCGGCCATAGTAACCCTTGGCTTTGGCGAGAACTTTCTTATGGCGTGCGTGGGACGTCACACCGCGTTTTACACGAGACATATGCGCCCCCTAACCGTTTGGCAGAAATTTCCGCACAATGCGCGCATCGGATTCGGCAAGAACCGCCGTGCCACGCTGATTGCGGATTTGTTTATTGGTACGTTTGATCATGCCGTGGCGTTTTCCCGCCTGGCCAGCACGGACTTTGCCCGATGCTGTAAGCTTAAACCGCTTTTTCGCACCGCTTTTCGTCTTCATTTTGGGCATTTCGCTATTCCTTCGTTCGAGGTGACCTTCGCAACCGACCTGGCAGCCCTTTTTCGGCCAGCCGGTTCTTTCGCCGCATAAACATGCGAACAGCGCGTGTTATACGCATCTTGCGAGAAAATGCAACATTTCTAGCCAAATATGCCTAAACCCGCTAATACGGATGCCGGTGCGCTTGAGTAGAAGACACAGCTGATGAACAAACCTTTAAACATCGCCCATCGTGGTGGCGCTAATCTGTGGCCCGAAAACACGCTGGAAGCGTTTTCCAACGCCATTGATCTGGGCGTCGACGCCATCGAGTTTGATATCCAAGCCACAAAAGACGACCGGCTTATTATTCACCATGATGACCGCCTCAAACCCGATGCAACACGCGCTAACGGGGCTTGGCTGACGCCGCCAACGCCACGCTTGCGCCATCTGACCCATACAGAACTCAAAGCATTAGACATTGGCCGGTTGCAACCCGACAGCGCTTACGCCCGAACCCGCGTCGGACAAACGCCGATAGATGGCGCGCAAATTCCAGATTTTGCGGCCATGAACCAGCTCGTTGCCGCCCGCACAGGCGAAGATTTCCGCCTATATGCCGAATTGAAAACAAACTTACTGGACGATACGCCGGACGAAGCCGCGCATCTGGCAGCGCTGTTTTGCACAGAATTACAGGCATCTCCGGTTCTCGACCGCACGCATATCATTTCGTTCAACTGGGTTTCTATCGATACGGTACGCAGCAAATTTCCCGACCTGCCTTACGCCTATACGACCATACCGTTCGATGTAAGCGACCCCGATCATGCCAGCGCCGCCCAAGACCCGCCGGATAGTTTACGCGCGCGTTTGCGGGCCGCGTCTGCGGCAGGGGCCAAATGGTGGGCCGGGCATGATTGGCGCAACGAGACGGGCGCAACACATGGCGAAAAAATGCTCGCCGCCATTGCACGCGCCGGTATTCGGCATTGGTTCGGCTTTCATAAAGACATAACGCCAGAGACAATGCGCTGTGCCGCGCGGCTAAACTTGCAGGTCACAGCATGGACGGCAAATACACCCGATGAAATAGCGCGACTTGCTAATCTGGGCGTGCACGGCATTGTCACAGACCGACCGGACCTCATGCAGTGAGGGTCCTTCAGGGGCGTTAATAATGCGCGTTAAGATGTCTGCTAAAAAGTCTATTAAGATGCGCGAGGTGCAAGCACCATCATCATCTGTCGCCCCTCCAGCTTGGGACTGGCTTCGACTTTGGCGATTTCATCCACCTCATCACGCACACGATTCAAAATTTGCATCCCAAGCTCTTGGTGTGCCATTTCGCGCCCACGGAACCGCATCGTCACTTTAACCTTGTCGCCCTCACCGATAAATTTCGTCACGCTACGCATTTTCACATCGTAATCGTGCTTATCGATATTTGGGCGCATTTTGATTTCTTTAACGTCAACCGTTTTTTGGCGTTTGCGGGCTTCGCTGGCTTTTTTCTGTTCTTGATATTTCAGTTTACCGTAGTCGAGGATTTTGCAGACCGGTGGCGAGACATTAGGGGAAACCTCTACAAGGTCGAGCCCTTCTTCTTCGGCCATGGCGAGGGCAGAGTCTGTATCCACAACACCCATTTTTTCGCCATTGGCGCCAATTACAAGAACTTTGGGAACAGTGATCATGCCATTAATGCGCGGTCCTTCTCGGGACGGGGGCGCGGCTAGCGGTCTGCGTACGATGGGTTCATTCCTTCTATAGTTAATCCTGGAACCGTCTGGTTCTGATGCAAAGGTTTAGGCGAGAACACGAAGAAGTCAACAGCCAAATTGCAGGCCTATACATGTCTAAAGGTCATGTTCCGCGCCGATTTCGGAGATATAGAACCATGGCGGTCGCGGCCAAACACAATATTTAAGCCAGGAAAATCCACAATCACGAAACTGATAAACGCGATCAAACCGGCGCCATGAAATGCGCCGGATAAGGGCCACAAAGCCAACCGGCCCAAGCCTTGTGAACACCCATGCATCATCAGCATCGGCAACTTCGCCGGTTTGCGCCGGTTCTATCAAAACTGTCAGGGATGCGTCTTGGTCGCGCCGCCGCAAAATTTCCGCGCGCACGGCGCCAACCGGTGCGCCAAGGCCAACCAACAAATATCCGCCCGGCTCCTTCAAACGTCTTACGCCCCGCGCACTGAGTTACCATGCGCCTCGCGCACCAATTCCGCATAAATTGCCAGCGTCCGTGCGCACATGACCTCTTGCTGAAAGTTTTCTGCCACACGCGCGCGCCCATTTGAAACCATTTTAGCGCGGGCTTTTGCGCTTTGGTTCATCGCTGCGCCAATGGCTTGGGCCAGCGCATCACTGTCATTTGGTGGTACAAGCCAGCCAGTGCCGCCATCTTCGGGCGGGCGGTTGACCACAGTTTCACGATATCCACCGGCATTGCTCGCAATAACCGGCAGACCTGCGGCCTGCGCCTCAATAATTGTGCGGCCAAATGGTTCACTGCGCACAGTGGGCACGATCGCCAGATCGCTGGCCGCATATGCGCACGGCATATCGCGCACAAGGCCCGCAAAGTGAACGCGCGCCGATAGCGATGTCGCCGCCACCTGACGCTCAAGCAATGTCATAAATTCAGGTCGCCCATCAGCACTACCCGCGAAAACAACAAACGCCTTTGTGTTCGCCGGTAGCTGCGCCATAGCGCCAAGCAAAATATGCTGTCCTTTGACTTCGGTAATGCGGGCCGGACACAAAATCACAAAATCTTCGGCAGTCGCACCCCATTCACGGCGCTTCGCGGCGCGCATATCGACGGTGAAGTTTTCAGGCGCCAGTGCGCTGGCATCGCACCCGCGCGGCACGATACGCAAGCGCGCATCGTCTATGCCATGCACGCGCCGGATCATGTCGCCGGTATATTCCGAATTGGCAATCACGATATCGCCGCGCGCCATCACCGAATTATACAAAACCTTTGCGCGCGGGCGTTCGTGCACCAGACTATGATAGGTCGTCACCATCGGCATTTTTTGTGCCCGCGCCGCCGCAAGCGTCGACCAGGCAGGTGCCCGCGACCGCGCATGCAGAATATCGACACTTTCAGCCGCAACCAGCCGTCGCAAGCGTTTGATATTTGCCAACATCACGGCGGGGTTTTTCGACGCGACCGGCATATTAATCGTCTCAGCGCCAGCCTCTTGCAATGCGGACAGCAGATCGCCGCCTTCGCTCACCACCAATGCCCGCGCATTGGCGGCCCGCAAAGCCCGCGCAATTTCAAGCGTCGTGGTCTCCGCACCACCCACATTCAGCCGGGGAATAATTTGCGCGACGGTAACCCCGGTCAGATCTGGGTAAGCTTGCGGTAACGTCATATTTGGGAACTCTTTTCGTCGTAGCTCAGGCCACACGCCTGTCTAGAGCAGATTTTTTTATGCTATACATACAGTCCTTGATTGTAAACAGACGAGCCCGGACATGGCACCTACATCGCCACCAGATAGTTCGCCATATTTCACCGAACGCACAAGCCCCGACTTAGGCGTTCATCGGCTTGCTTATCAGGCTCGCGCTGGGCATGGCCCCGGCGTGGTGTTTTGCGGCGGCTTCCGGTCTGACATGGGCGGCACCAAAGCGATGGCACTGGATGCATGGGCAGCATCACGCGGCCAGGCATTTTTGAGATTCGATTATTTCGGACATGGGCAATCTACTGGCGAATTTACCGACGCCACGATGAGCCACTGGCGCGGCGACATTCCCCATATGCTCGATGCGGTGACGCAAGGGCCGCAAATTCTCGTTGGCTCAAGTTTCGGCGGCTGGCTATCGACGCTAGCGGCGCTTGACCGCCCCGATACGATCACCGCGCTTGTGCTTATTGCCCCGGCCATCGACATGACCGAAAGGTTAATGTGGGACCGGTTCTCGCCCCGAGCGCGCGAAAAACTAGAGGTCAAAGGGCTGATTTACGACCCTTCGGAATATGACCCAGAAGGCTATCCGATCACGCAAAATCTAATTCTAGATGGTCGCAAGCACCTTCTTTTGGACAAAAAAATCGATATAAATATTCCCGTCCGCATTTTGCACGGCCAGCAAGACACCGCCGTGCCATGGGAATTATCGCTTGAACTAGCAGCATGCTTGGCGACAGATGATGTCGAAATGCATTTTCTGAAAAATGGCGACCATCGGCTTTCGGAGCCTCACGAGATCACCAAGTTGATCGGCCTGATTGAAGGCCTATTAGGTTAGAATTCTCCTGCCGCGAACAACGCGGACAGCCCCTCACGATAGCTCGGATATAATAGCGACACGCCAAGCTCATCCTTGATCCGATTATTGCGGATACGCTTATTCTCGCTATAGAAACTGCGCGCCATATCCGACAAATCAGCGGTCTCGAAATCTTGAATGGGCGGTGGCTCCAACCCCAGCAGTTCTGCCGCATAGGTCACAATATCGGCTGGTGGCGCAGGCTCATCATCGCAAACACTGAAGTTTCGGGCACCGATATCGCAGTGCAAAGCCGCAAACAAAATTTGCGCGATATCAGCCACATGAATGCGTGAAAAAACCTGCCCTGGTTTGTTAATACGCCGCGCCGTGCCTGCTCGCAGACTGGTCAGGGCGTTGCGTCGCGGCCCGTAAATGCCGGCCAAACGGAAGTGCTGAACGGCGATATCACTGGCAGCACCAAAATCCGACCACTTTTGTTCTGCAGCCACCCGCCGCGCGCCGCGCGCACCCAGTGGCCCCGGGGGGGTGTCTTCTTCTATCCACGCGCCGTCATGGTCGCCATAAACGCCAGTCGTCGACAAATATCCGATCCAGTGAGTTTGCGCCGAACGGGTCTCGTGCAAGCGCGGGGCAAGAAAATCAAACGCTGGATCTGACCCGTCGGGCGCCGGTGGCGCTGAAACCAGAACATGCGAATAAGACCCCATATCCAGCATATCTGAAGCATAATCGCCCAGCACGAGCGGCGTCACACCGGCTTCGGAAAGCGCCGGCGCACGGGCCTGATCGCGGGTCGTGGCGCTCATCTGCCAGCCATCGCGGGCGAGATGCGGGGCCAGTGCCGCGGCGCAAAACCCAAAGCCGAAAAACATAATATGCCGGCTCATGTGCCTACCGCCTGCCATTCATCGCGCACGGCGGGGTCTTGTTCGTGCGCCAACCAGTCTTTCGCAAGCTGTCTAGCGCGCGTCGGATCATGGCGCCCCAAAGCCCACACCGCCATGGCACGCACT
>DKNW01000038.1:18820-19011 GCA_002469805.1 Rhodobiaceae bacterium UBA7378 | reverse complement strand
TGGGCGAGGTTCATGCTGGGTGCGTCGGTGTCATTGCCCGTATAGTTCAACGCCCTGGCCAAAATGCGCGCGGTCGTAGTTTTGCCAACCCCGCGCACGCCGGTCAGCATAAACGCATGCGCGATACGGCCGGTTTCAAAGGCATTGGTCAGTGTCCGCACCATGGATTCCTGACCGATAAGATCGTCAAA
>DKNW01000038.1:18257-18516 GCA_002469805.1 Rhodobiaceae bacterium UBA7378 | reverse complement strand
TCCTGACCGATAAGATCGTCAAAATTGCGGGGGCGATATTTGCGCGCCAGAACCTTATAGCTCCCCGAGGAGACTTGTCCGGCCTTCACATCATTTTGCGTGTCAGCTTCGGCCAGCATGTCAAAACCCGGCGCTTCCGCATCAATCACCGGCGCGTGATGTTCTGTGTCGTTTTCCGGCGGCTGGTGTTCGTCTTGTGTCATGAGATCGGCGATAACCCCTAGGTGCCCCACATAGGGCGATATTTCTGGGCCGGTTG
>DKNW01000038.1:0-17844 GCA_002469805.1 Rhodobiaceae bacterium UBA7378 | reverse complement strand
GGATGCGTCTGCCGCCAATCTCCCGCCACATTTATAGCAGACACGCGCCCGGACGACAGCCCGAAGTTTTTAACGATACACATAAATCACGGCATCTGCTGATGCGACAGGCTCGCGGCTGGTTCAAAGCTGGAGCAAAGGAAATTCACTTGCCCGCGCCCGCGCTCGCATGGCACGGTGCTGCGCAACTGTTAATCTTATATTTTTCCCAATATTATTATTACTTATTAGAGAGTTCCCCGATGCCCCTGCCAGTTAATCCCATCATGTTTGCCAATAATCCACTGGATCGGGCGGGAAATTTGCGTCGAAACCCGGAATGGGTGCGCGCGCAACTAACCGATGACACCGCACTGTTTGTTCCAATGTGGCAGTTAAGCCCGCTGGTTCTGCCGGAGATTACCAAAGGCGAGGGGCGCGATGTCGGCTGGCTGCCCCGGCCCGCTCTGGCCGACGCGATTGACGACCAAAGTCTAATTGTTTTTCTGGGCGTTAACCGGCGGGGTAAGCCGCTATTCGCCGCCGATGTTAGCCGATTGAGCAATCCTGAAGACGCTGGTCCGTTTAAGGGCATGGGCATATTTGAAGACGTCCGCAACCTCGCCGCTGCCGGTGATATGCCGGATACGGAACTGGCAATATTGGCTCAAGCCAAAGCCATGCTCGACTGGAATTTGCGCCATGGCTTTTGTAGCCAATGCGGCAGCCTCACGCACATGGCTGAGGCCGGCTATAAACGCGCGTGCCCAAATTGCGGCGCCGAACATTTCCCACGCACCGATCCGGTCGTTATCATGCTCGCGCATCATGATGATGCGTGTTTGGTGGGCCGACAAAAGGGCTGGCCCGAAGGCATGTTTTCAAGCCTTGCCGGATTTATGGAGCCGGGAGAAACCATCGAAGAAGCCGTCGCCCGCGAAATGCAGGAAGAAGCCGGTATCGACATCACCAGTGTCCGCTATCTTGGCACCCAGCCCTGGCCGTTTCCGGCATCAATGATGATCGGGTGCCTTGCCGAAGCCAGCGGTCGTGACATCACGTTGGATGACGAAGAACTTGAGGAAGCACGCTGGATAAGCCGCGAAGATGTGCGCCGTGCCATGAACGGCGACGGCCCCATTGGGGTGCCGCCACGCATGGCGATTGCCCACCAACTCATGCGTGCCTTTGCCGATGGCGAGGGTTAATCGCCGCTTAATTGTGCGCGTTCCGGGGCCGCCTTATAAACGCCCAGAATATCCATTTGCGAACAGTAAAAATTTAGCTCTTCAAGCGCTAAACGCACCGGCACATCTTCTGGATGTCCCTCAATGTCGGCATAAAACTGCGTCGCCATAAAGCCATTTGGCTGGTAGCTTTCCAGCTTGGTCATATTCACATTATTGGTGGCAAAACCGCCCAGCGCTTTATAAAGCGCGGCAGGAACATTGCGCACACGGAAAATAAAACTGGTAATGACATCGCCATCCTCCGGCAGCGCATCGTCAGGTTTCGCTGACATGACCAGAAAGCGGGTGGTGTTTTGCTGGCTGTCTTCAATATTTTCGCGCAGCAGATCCAGCTTGTATATTTCAGCCGCCAGCTTGCTAGCAATCGCACCATGTCCCGCGGCACCTGCTTCGGCCAATTCGCGCGCCGCGCCTGCCGTATCGGCAGAAACGACCGGCTGCAAGCCCAGTTCACCGATGAGGTTGCGGCACTGTCCGAGCGCCATCTCGTGGCTATGGACATGCGTGAGCGTTTCGGTTGTAGCCCCCTTGAGGCCAAGCAAACAATGATTAACGCGCATGAAATATTCGCCCGTGATATAAAGCCCTGAA
Source organism: Rhodobiaceae bacterium UBA7378 (assembly GCA_002469805.1). Classification (GTDB taxonomy): domain Bacteria; phylum Pseudomonadota; class Alphaproteobacteria; order RS24; family RS24; genus UBA7378. The sequence continues at coordinate 16,024 of DKNW01000038.1, read as the reverse complement.
CCGGGCAAGAGCCGGTGGATATCAGCCACGCGGCCAGCCACCGTATTTTCAATGGGGATCATGGCCCGCATTGCTTGGGCGCCACGTAAGGCGGCAAACACTTCTTCAAATGTCGCACAAGGCATTGCCTCCATTTCAGGATGGCAATCATGGCAAGCGATATGCGAGTTAGCTCCAGGCTCGCCCTGAAATGCGATTTTTTCGGTTTCTGCCATCATCAATTTCCTTCCGGCGCAGTGTGCCCTGTCAGAATTCTGTTAGCAAGTTCAAGATCTTGCGGTGTGTCGACGCCTACTGGCACGGTACCGACACATGCCGCGGCAATGCCCATACCCGCTTCCAGCGCCCGCAACTGCTCCAGGCGCTCACGCTGTTCCAGCGGCGATGGCGGCAGCGCAACAAACTGCGCAAGTGCCGCGCGCTGATAGGCATAAATGCCGATATGATGGTAAAGCGGTCCTGGGCCAGTTGGTGCGGTTGCCCGTGTGAAATACAGCGCACGCCCCTCTTGCGCGGTCTGCATAGCCATAACAGCTTTCACCACATTCGGATCATCGCGTTCAGCATCATCAACAATTTCAGCGATAAGCGTCGACATATCATGTGTGCCCAGCACATCCAGCACACGCGCGATAAGCCCCGGCTCCAGTGTCGGCAGGTCGCCTTGCATGTTCACAATGCGCTGGTGTTTGCCCGCTGGGTCAATCTTTTCCAGCGCTTGATAGATGCGGTCAGAACCCGACGGCAAATCAGGGTCGGTCAACACCACTTCACCACCAGCGGCAATTACCACATCGGCAATTTCGGCTTCTGCCGCGGCGACAACCACACGGCCACAATCGGCTTCCATGGCGCGCTGCCAGACCTGCACGATCATCGGCAGCCCGGCAATATCAGCCAGTGGCTTATTAGGCAGCCTCGTTGACGCCAGACGTGCGGGTATCAGAATAACCGGTTGATCTGCCATAATCATCTTGCCTCTTCATGCATCTATTTTTGTACCTTAATTCATTTCCAGCCATGCGCGCTGCGAACTTGCGATTCGACGTGTCTTTACCTAATCTGTGCGACGCTACGCCGCAAGTTTTTACGCGTATCACGGAGTATGTTGCCATCAATGCAGCCTTGGGGGAACGCATGGACTCGTTTGAACTGAACAAAATCGCCGGTGCAATTCTATTCACATTGCTCGTTTATCTGGGCGTGCAAAACCTCGGCGACATAATGTTTTCTACGCAACCCGCCGATCCAACCGCCTATGTCGTTGAAGGCGTGGTAGAAGAAGGTGCCCCCGTTGTCGCCAGCGTCGCCGAAGTTGTTGTACCCATTAGCGAATTGCTGCAAACCGCTTCGATTGAAAAAGGCGAAAAGGTCGCTAAAAAATGCGTTTCCTGCCACAATTTCGACATTGGCGGTGCAAACAAGATCGGCCCGGCACTGTGGGGCATTGTAGACCGCGATATCGGCGCAACGGACGGGTTCAACTACTCGGACGCACTGGCGGGTCACGGTGGTGTCTGGGATTATGAGGCGCTTAACGGCTTTCTGGAAAATCCGAAAAAATATGCTGTTGGCACGAATATGGCCTTTGCCGGTCTGCGCAAAGCCAAAGACCGCGCCAACATCATCGCCTATCTGGATAGCCTGAAAGCCCAGTGATCTTCAAGCGGGCTGCTCACGCCGTGAATACCTTGCCGCAACGCAATCTGTCTGGTTGAATGGGACCGCTCCGGAGGCACCATGCATTTCATCTCGACATTTCTCATCTGCCTGATTTTCACGACTGGCATTAGCCGCGCGCAAGAGCCAACGCACGGGCTATCACTGTTTGGCGCGCCAGCGCTTGAAAAAAACTTCGCGCATTACCCCTACGTAAACCCGCAAGCCCCTAAAGGGGGTGAGTTGCGCGTGGCCGCCATTGGCAGTTTCGACAACCTCAACAATTTCACCATTAAGGGGAATGCTGCTTCCGGACTAGGCCTGATATATGACACTTTGATGGATACAAGCCTTGACGAGCCAAGCGCGGCCTATGGTCTGGTTGCCGAAACCGTGTCGCATCCAACTGATTTTTCATCCGTCACCTTCACCTTACGCAAGCAAGCGCAGTTTCATGATGGAAGTCCGGTAAAGGCCGAAGATGTCGCCTTCTCGCTCAAAGCCCTGCGCGACGCCAATCCGTTCTATCGCACCTATTATCGCGACGTGGCCGGCACGGATATTTTGGGTCCGCACAAAATTCGCATACGCTTCGCCGCTGCTGGAAATCGCGAATTGCCACTTATTCTTGGCCAATTACCCGTGCTGCCAAAAGCCTATTGGACACAAGAAGGCCGCGCGCTGGATGCCACAACTCTCACCCCACCCCTCGGCTCGGGGCCATACCGGATCGGGCGCATAAATGCGGGCCGGTCCATCACTTATGAGCGCAACGAAAATTACTGGGCCCGCGACCTGAATGTGACCAAGGGGCGGTACAATTTCGATCGTATAAAATTCGAATATTTCGGCGACGACACCATCGCCTTTGAAGCCCTGAAAGCTGGCGAAGTGGACTTTCGCCGCGAGTTTTCCTCGCGCATCTGGGCGACCGGATATGACATACCAGCCGTCACGGAAAATCGCCTTAAACGCGAGACCCTGCCGCTTAAAAACGGCAAAGGCATGCAGGCGTTTGTCTTCAACACGCGGCGCAGCCCATTTGACGAGGCCCTTGTGCGCGAAGCCCTCAACTGGGCGTATGATTTCGAGTGGACAAACAAAAATCTGTTTTACGGGCAATATGCGCGGACGGGCAGTTTTTTCGAAGGCTCAGAGCTTGCCGCAACCGGTAAGCCCAGTGCGGCTGAATTAAAATTCCTTACGCCCTTACGCGATCAGATACCGGCCAAAACATTCGCCGCGCGTGTAACTAATCCGGTGAGCGACGGTAGCGGCAATATTCGTACGCAGCTACGTAAAGCCCGCGCTTTGCTCGAACAGGCCGAATGGAAGATTGATGGCGGAAAATTAAAGCGCAATGGCGTCCCGTTCCAGATGGAATTTCTTCTGGTTCAACCTGCATTTGAGCGCATCGTTGCGCCCTATATCCGAAATCTTGAGCGCCTTGGCATTACGGCCACCACGCGTATTATTGACCCGACGCAATATCAAAACCGTCTGAACAGCTACGACTTTGATGCCATTGTCGCGAGCTTTGCGCAGTCGCTATCGCCGGGTAACGAACAACGCGATTACTGGTCGAGCCAGTCAGCCGATACGCCAGGCGGGAAAAACCTCATCGGCATTCGTGATCCAGCCGTCGATACGCTCATCGAGAAACTAATTTTTGCCAGCTCACGTACTGAACTGGTTGCAGCGACCCGCGCGCTCGACCGCGTGCTGTTGGCCAATCATTACGTGGTTCCCCAATGGCATGCGCCGTATGAGCGCCTCGCCTTTTGGTCGAAACTCGCGCATCCTGACCGCATGCCAAGCCTCGGACTAGGGTTCCCCGACCTATGGTGGCAAACCGTGGCGAAACCAGGCGAAGGAAAATAGAACAAAATGGCTGCTTATATTCTGCGCCGGCTGCTTTTGATGATCCCGACCATCTTCGGGATCATGGCGATTAGCTTTGCGATTGTACAATTCGCGCCGGGCGGCCCGGTTGAGCGCATTGTCGCGCAGCTACAAGGTCATGATGCGGGCGCGACAGCGCGCTTCACCACCGTCAATGATGGCGCAATGGCGACAGCTGGTAGCGATGCCAATAGTTCGTATCGCGGCGCGCAAGGCCTTGACCCCGAGTTTATTGCCGAGCTGGAACAGCAATTCGGTTTCGACAAGCCGGTGCACGAGCGTTTCGGGCGCATGATTTACAATTATGCGCGGTTTGATTTTGGCGAAAGTTATTACCGCGATGTGGCGGTAATTGATTTGATAATCGAAAAACTGCCCGTGTCAGTCACGCTGGGGCTTTGGACAACATTATTGACTTATCTGATCTCCATTCCGCTCGGCGTCGCCAAAGCCCGCCGCGATGGTACGAGCTTTGACGTCTGGACATCGGCTGTAATTATAGTCGGCTACGCCATACCAGGATTTTTATTCGCCGTCGCGCTAATCGTATTTTTCGCCGGCGGCAGCTATCTAGACTGGTTCCCTTTGCGCGGGCTCGTGTCGGAGGATTGGGAAAGCCTCGGCTTCTGGGAACGCATTCTAGATTATCTCTGGCACATATTTTTGCCGGTATTGGCGATGACCATTGGCGGCTTTGCAACGACATCGCTGCTAACTAAAAACGCCTTTCTGGACGAGATACGCAAACAATATGTCATGACCGCGCGCGCCAAGGGTTTAACGGAATCGCGGGTACTCTATGGCCATGTTTTCCGAAACGCCATGCTGATTGTGATTGCCGGATTTCCCGGCGCATTTATCGGCGCATTCTTCACCGGCTCCTTGCTGATCGAGACGATTTTCTCGCTCGATGGCCTCGGCCTGTTGTCCTACGAAAGCATCATCAACCGAGACTATCCGGTGGTGTTTGCTTCGCTTTATATTTTCGGGCTTGTCGGACTAGTCGTGACCTTAATTTCCGATTTGACCTATGTGTGGATAGACCCCCGCATTGATTTTGAAGCACGAGAGGCCGGGTGATGCGTGCCGCAATGTCGCCGCTTAACCGTCGTCGCTGGCGAAACTTTAAGGCCAATCGCCGGGGTTACATCTCGCTCTGGCTGTTTGCCGCGTTGTTTTTTCTGACGTTGTTTGCCGAGTTTCTGGCCAATGACAAACCCCTTATCGTGCTGCACGATGGTGGCATTTACGCGCCGGTGTTCGTCGCTTATCCCGAAACTGATTTCGGCGGCGATTTTGCGACAGAAGCCGATTATCGTGACCCCTTCGTGGCCGATTTAATCGAAGGCAATGGTGGCACTATTATTTGGCCGCTTTTGCGCTACAGCTATGACACCATCAATCTCGACCTCACCCAACCGGCACCCGCACCGCCGAGCCGTGACAATTGGCTGGGGACGGATGATCAGGGACGCGATGTGCTAGCCCGCCTAATTTACGGGTTTCGAATTTCCGTTCTCTTTGGCTTGAGCCTGACGATCTTGTCGTCAATCATCGGCGTACTGGCGGGTGCCGTACAGGGGTATTTCGGCGGCTGGATCGACCTTGGCCTGCAGCGCTTCATCGAAATATGGACATCTGTCCCCTCGCTATATTTGCTGATTATCATCGCGGCAGTTATCGAGCCAGGGTTTTTTATTCTGCTCGGCATCTTATTGCTTTTTTCATGGGTATCGCTGGTCGGCGTCGTGCGTGCGGAATTTTTCCGCGCCCGCAATTTTGAATATGTCGAGGCGGCGCGCGCGCTTGGTGTCGGCACCCCGACGATAATGTTCCGCCATCTTTTGCCGAATGCGATGGTTGCCACGCTCACTTTCATGCCGTTTATTTTGAACGCCTCGATCACAACTCTCACATCGCTGGACTTTCTAGGTTTCGGCCTACCGCCGGGTTCGCCATCGCTGGGCGAATTACTGGCCCAAGGCAAAGCCAACTTGCAGGCCCCATGGCTGGGGCTGTCGGGCTTCTTCACCATTGCGCTTATGCTGTCTTTGCTCATTTTCATTGGCGAAGCAGTCCGCGATGCGTTTGACCCCAGAAAGACGCTGGCATGACACAACCATCCACCCCCCTGCTTCGGGTCGAAGACCTGCATGTCGGCTTTCGTAGCGACGGTAAGGAATCCACAGCAGTCGATCATGTGTCGTTCGACGTTGAAAGCGGTAAGACACTCGGCCTAGTCGGCGAAAGCGGGTCAGGGAAATCTGTTTCGGCCCTGTCGGTTTTAGGCCTCTTGCCATATCCGGCCGCGTTTCACCATAGCGGTGAGGTGTTTTTCGACGGCGCAAATATTATGGGGGCAGATACGAAATTGTTGCAGCGTTTGCGCGGCAACGATATTTCGATGATTTTTCAGGAACCAATGAGTTCGCTGAACCCGCTGCATGCAATTGAGAAACAAATTTCCGAAGTCATCCAGCTGCATCGGGGGCTGTCGCGTAAAGCGGCACGCGACGAAACCTGCGCCTTACTCTCGCGGGTTGGCATTCCAGATCCCGAAGCACGACTGACGGCCTTACCGCATGAATTATCCGGCGGTCAGCGCCAGCGCGTTATGATTGCCATGGCACTTGCCAACCGGCCACGGCTATTGATTGCCGACGAACCGACAACAGCGCTGGATGTAACCATTCAAAAACAGATTCTTGATCTGCTGCTGGATTTGCAGCGCGAAAACGGTATGGCAATTTTGCTGATCACGCATGATCTGGGCGTGGTGCGAAAAATGGCCGACCATATCTGTGTCATGCAGCAAGGCAAGATCGTCGAGAACGGCACAAGTGCGTCTATTTTTGACAAGCCAGCGCATGCCTACACAAAAAAACTAATCGCCGCCGAACCCACAGGTGCGCCGAAACCGCTGGCAGATAATCCAACGAATATTGTGGTTGGCGACAATATCAAGGTTTGGTTTCCTATCCGCAAAGGGTTGATGCAGCGCGGGCAGCAGCATGTGAAGGCTGTGAACGATATTTCACTGGCCGTAGGTCGCGGCGAAACGCTCGGCATTGTCGGTGAGAGCGGGTCGGGGAAAACGACACTGGGGCGCGCGATTATTGGCCTGCAAAAAGCCCAAGGTAGCATCCGCATTAATGGCACAGATATCACGGCGGCCACGCCAACCGCGCGGCGCGCCATGCGCAAGCATATGCAAATCGTGTTTCAAGACCCTTATGGCGCGCTAAGCCCACGCCTGCCGGTTTCAGACATTATCAGCGAGGGCTTGTCGATCCACGAACCTGACCTATCACCGACGGCCAGAGCTGATCGCGTGCGGGGTATTCTGGCGGATGTCGAGCTGGACCCGGATATCGCCAGCCGTTATCCGCACGAGTTTTCCGGCGGGCAACGCCAGCGCATCGCGATTGCCCGCGCTTTGGTGCTTAATCCAGAGTTCATAATTCTGGATGAGCCGACCAGCGCGCTGGACCGATCAGTGCAAGCCCAGATTATTGACTTATTGCGGCGTTTGCAGGCCGAGCGCGGCCTCACCTATTTGTTCATCAGTCATGATCTAAAAGTTGTGCGCGCACTCGCCCACCGGGTTCTGGTAATGCAGAATGGGGTTGCGGTGGAGTTAGGCGAAACCCAGCAGATTTTCCAGAGCCCGAACTCGCCCTATACTAAAGCCCTGATCGAGGCAGCTTTTGATTAAGATTAACGGCAACAAAAAAATAGCGGCGATTACACCAAGCGACGGATCTGACGAATGTCACCGGCCGCCTCACCAATGCGCGCGCTGGCTTGGGCAAAAGGTTCGCTGGCGACGCACATATGCGTGGCGTTAGCGTGCAGCAATGTGTCGGCATCGCGCAAAATGCCAACATGCCCTTTCCAAAAAACCAAATCGCCACGCCGGGCCAGGCCGCTAATTGGCACACCGAGCACGGCTTCCTGCATGTCGCTATCGCGCGGACACGCCTGCCCGCTCATCGACAGCGCAATTTGCACCAATGCCGAGCAGTCCAAACCAAGGCTTTCGCGTCCACCCCATAAATACGGGACGCCGAGAAAACGTTCGGCAACGCCAACAAAATCCGACACATGCGCATCTTGCGGACCGATATGGTCAGCAAAAATATAAGACCCATCAGCGAGGATGTCGAACACGCCCTCATTGCCCGTGACCCCGAGGCGCGCGCCCATCGACACGGCCATCAGGGGTCGCGATTTAATATCTGGATCGGTGTAGATGAAGCTGCGCAACGCGGTAACGCGATGGGTGGTAGTAATATCCGGTCCGAGATCATCGGCGAGCATATAGCCGACATAATCATCATGGCGCGCTTGGCCCCAGACCCATGCGCCGCGCTCTTCATAGACGCGAAATTTTTCACCCAGCAGCAATTGCGAATCCATCATCGCCCCTTGCGCGGGGGCGCGCCGCAGCGCCGTGACCGGTGCAACCACCGTACGGTCATGCCCACGCACATAGGTCGGTGCTTCTATTTCACCACGCAAATGCTCCGCAGCGATATCATCGCGCCACGGGTTTAGCCGCGGGTCGGGCTTTGTTCTGGCATTTGACGGGTCAGCCATAGGTGCGGCTCACATAGTGATAGATCGCACGTAGGCTTTGCGCTTCGCCGCCGACGGGCCGTCCGGCGCGTGGCTTCACATTCCACGCATATACATCGCAATGCATCCAGCTTTGCGTATTCTCAACGAATCGCGACAAAAACAGCGCCGCTGTGATTGACCCGGCCATGGGTGAATTTGAGATGTGATTGACATCGCTGATCTGGCTATCCAGCCAGCTATCATATCCAGCCCATAGGGGCAGACGCCACATCGGGTCGCTGCACGCCGAACCAGCCGCGGCAATATCGGCCGCCAAGGCGTCATCATGGGTGTAAAACGGTACAATTTCTGGTCCCATCGCTACCCGTGCGGCGCCAGTGAGCGTGGCAAAATCGATCATAAGATCCGGCTTTTCAGCGTCGGCAAGGCTCAACATATCCGCTAACACAAGCCTGCCTTCAGCATCCGTATTTCCTATTTCGACGCTCAATCCCTTATGGCTTTGCAGCACATCGCCGGGCCGAAATGCACCAGGACCGATCGCATTTTCCACCGCGCCAACCAGCAAGCGGAGGCGCACCGGCAGGCCCGCCGACATAATTGCACCGGCCAGTGCCATGGCGATACCCGCGCCGCCCATGTCTTTTTTCATCAAATCCATATAATTGCCGGGCTTCAGGTTCAGCCCGCCCGTATCAAAACACACACCCTTACCAATCAAGGTGATTTTCGGCACATTGGTGGCATCTGGCTTTATCCCCTGCCATGTGAGGTCGAGGAGCCGCGGGGCTTCTTCGGCGGCCCGGCCAACGGCATGGATCAGCGGAAAATCATTCTCCAGCAACGCGTCGCCGGTTATCACTTGCAGTTCGGCATTATGCGCCTTAGCAAGCTTGCGCATCTCGTCTTCCATCGCCACCGGCCCCATATCCGCCGCTGGTGTGTTGATAAGATCGCGGGCCAGATAAACCGCACTATTCAGCCGGTCAATTTCTTCAAGGTCGGTGCCGACGGGCACCACAAGACGCGGCATGTCGACGTTCGGTTTTTTCTTGGCGAGATAGCGGTCAAATGTATAAAGCCCCATCGCCCATGCAAGCGGGGCCAGTTCAGTAATTTGCGCGGGCGTTGTATCAGCCAGCCGGTAATCACCAGCCGGTAACTTTCCTGATAGCGCAGCCGTTGCTAACGGGTCGGGTGTGCTGCCAAGCCCCAACAGCACGCCTGCCAACCCGCCGGCGCCGTCCGGCAACATGACTAGCTGTCCGGCTTTGCCAGAAAAATTAGCTGTTTCTGCCCACGCCAGCAGTGGCCCAACATGGTCTTCTTTCCAGTTTTCGAATAGCGCAGGTGTCACCGCCCAGATGCAGCAGGCGGGTTTGCCTTTATCCAGAACATACAAATCTGCCGATGACGGCTGGGCCATGCGCGCGGGTTCCTGATTACTTAGGGCTCTAGCTTAGCTAGCTGTTTGCCCGTGATCAATCACAAGCTCGGTACCGGTCATATAAGAAGACGCATCGGAGGCGAGGAACACCACACCACTGGCGATTTCGTCGGGTTGCCCCGGACGTCCGCCAGGCACCGCTGCCTCGGAAAACATTTCAATATTGACGCGATTGGCACCCTCAACCATCAGTTCAGGTTGCGCGTCTGCGAGGCCTGCAATTTCCTTGCCCCAGATATCCGTGTCGATAATGCCCGGATGCACTGAGTTAACGCGGATATTTGTGCCCCCGGCAGCGCACTCCATCGCCACCGCTTTGGTAAACAAGCGCACACCGCCCTTGGTGGCACAATATCCGGCAAGCCCTGCCGCACCGACAATTCCGGCGACCGACGAGATATTAATGATCGACCCGCCGCCGCTTTGCGTCATTAGGGGAATGGCGTGCTTGGTGCCAAGAAAAACGCCGTCTAGATTAACAGCGTTTTGGCGGTGCCAGTCATCGAGGCTCATTTCAGTGACAGCAACGCCGATCGCAATACCGGCATTATTCACCAAAATATTGAGACCGCCCTCTTGCGCACCAATGCCACTAATCACATCCTGCCAGGCGCCTTCATCGGTCACATCTTGACCAAGACCGCGGCCGGTTCCGCCATTATCAGTAATCAAAGCCGCAGTCTGCTCAGCTGTCGCCCTATCAAGGTCGCTGGCAACCACAACCGCGCCGGCTTTAGCCAGCGCAAGCGCGCATGACCGGCCAATGCCCGTTCCGGCCCCAGTAACCAGGGCGGTTTTTCCGCTGCAATCGTTCAGCATATCAGGCGCTAATGCGAACTTTGAGCTTGGTATAACCTTTGACAAATGACGACAACGTGCGTGTAGGCTCTTCGACAACCTCAATTTTCTTGAAGCGTGTCAGCATTTCCTGCCAAAGAATTTGCAACTGAAGCTCGGCCAGACGATTGCCGAAACACCGGTGAATACCAAAGCCAAAGGCAATATGGTTACGCGCGTTCGCACGATCGACAATCAGGTCATTCGGGCGCTCAAACTTCCGCTCGTCACGGTTGCCCGACGCATACCACATGGCAATTTTGTCGCCTTTTTTGATCGTCTGACCATGCATTTCCACATCTTCGAGTGCCCGACGACGCATATATGCGAGCGGTGTCTGCCAACGGATAATCTCAGCGACCGCATTGGGAACTAGATCGTGGTCGTTTTTCAGCTTGTCCCATTCGGTTGGGAACAGATTTGTTGAGAAAATGCTTGCTGACATCGAGTTTCGTGTCGTGTCATTGCCGCCAACGATCAACAGGATCAGATTGCCCAGATATTCGAGCGGGTCCATGTTGCGGGTGTCTTCGCCATGCGCCAGCATCGAAATCAGGTCGAAATCCGGTTCGGCGTTCACTTTCTGGTTCCAAAGATCCGTAAAATATTCAAGACATTCATACAATTCAGCACGGCGCTGATCTTCGCTTTCGATAATGCCGGTTTCAGGGCTGGCGGTCGCTACATCCGACCAGCGGGTCAGCTTGCGGCGTTCTTCGAACGGGAAATCAAACAGCGTGGCGAGCATCATTGTTGTCAGCTCAATCGATACTGTGTCTACCCAGTCAAACTCTTCGTTAATGGGCAGGGTGTCGAGCACGCTGCAAGTGCGCTCGCGAATCAGATGCGACATGCGCTGCAGGTTTTGCGGTGAAACCACCGGCGCAACTGTCTTGCGCTGAATGTCGTGCTTGGGCTGGTCCATCGCGATGAACATAGGCAGCGTGAAATCCTCATCCGGATCTGGCAGGACGATAATAGGCTCCGACGAGAACACTTTATGGTTTGTGTCGATCGCCATAATGTCTTCATAGCGTGTCACCGACCAGTAAGAGCCAACACCGCGCGCTCCCTCAGGGCGTGACGGGCTTTCCCACGGGTTTGAACATTTATGCACCGGTGCTTCGTTGCGCAACCGCTCAAAAATCGGCCAGAAATCTTCGTTCGGCCACAGATTAGGGTTGGAAACATCAAGGTCTTCCAACGGTGTTGAATACGCATAATCTTCGGCAGCAGTTGTGGTTTGTTTGATAGCTTCGCTCATTGTGCGGCTCCTGTGCACGTCAATAAATGTAAAAAATGACACCCTCGTCATCTAGGCCTCACGTTAGCAATGCTGGCAGGCGCGATGCAAGCCCTTTGACGCATGAAATATAATATAGAATTTCAGACTTCCCCCTTGTGAAGCATCGGGGCCTCGCCTAGTCTTGAAGTCGCACGGGGGTCCGGCATCAGCTGGTGAGATAATACCCTTTGTACCTGTTTACGGGTTATGCCGCTGCAGGGAGTGCCGGAAATATTTCCCTGCACACCTGTCCGGTTGAAATTCCGCTTTGGCGGAACTAATCACGCTAAGGCGAAAAGGGACAAAAAAGTGTCACAGCAAAAACAACCACAGCAAAAATCGCGCGAAAACTTCACAGCCGAGGCTGCTCAAGTTGATGCCCATTCCATAGCTCCGCTGCCCAATAGCGAGAAAATATACGTCGCCGGCTCGCGCGCCGATATCCGCGTGCCCATGCGCAAAATATCGCAGGATGAAACACCGACAGATATGGGCGGCGAGACCAACCCGCCAATATATGTCTACGACACATCCGGCCCCTATACCGACCCCGCAGCCGCCATCGATATTCGCAAAGGCCTTGCGCCCTTGCGCACTGAGTGGATCGAAGCGCGCGGCGACACCAAAATGCTGGATGGACCCAGTTCGACCTTCGGGCAAAGCCGCCTTGAAGACCCGAAACTTACCGCGTTGCGGTTTGAGCTGACCCGACAGCCGCGCCGCGCAAAAGCCGGCCAAAATGTCTCGCAAATGCATTATGCGCGCAACGGTGTAATAACGCCCGAAATGGAATTTATTGCCCTGCGCGAAAACCAAAACCGGGCCGCCTATCTGGAAAGCCTTGCCGCCACAGGCGCGCGTGGCGAACGCATGGCCAAAATGATGGCCCATCAACATGCCGGAGAAAGTTTTGGTGCCGCGCTACCGAACGAAACCACGCCAGAATTCGTGCGCGACGAAGTGGCCCGTGGCCGCGCTATTATTCCGGCAAATATCAACCACCCGGAAAGCGAGCCGATGATTATCGGCCGCAATTTTCTGGTCAAAATCAACGGAAACATAGGAAATTCTGCTGTTTCCTCGTCGATTGGCGAGGAAGTCGACAAAATGACATGGGGTATTCGCTGGGGTGCCGACACGATTATGGATCTGTCGACCGGTAAGCATATTCACGAAACGCGCGAGTGGATTTTGCGCAATTCGCCCGTGCCCATCGGCACAGTGCCAATTTATCAGGCACTCGAAAAAGTCGATGGAAAGGCCGAAGAACTGACTTGGGATATGTTTCGCGACACACTCATTGAGCAGGCCGAACAAGGCGTGGATTATTTCACTATTCATGCGGGCGTTTTACTGCGTTATGTGCCGCTTACGGCGGAACGCATGACCGGCATTGTTTCGCGCGGCGGCTCGATCATGGCGAAATGGTGCCTCGCCCATCACCGCGAAAGTTTTCTTTACACCCACTTCGAAGAGATTTGCGACATTATGAAGGCATATGACGTGTCGTTCTCACTCGGCGATGGTCTGCGCCCGGGTTCGGTTTGGGACGCCAATGACGCGGCCCAGCTCGGCGAACTTGAAACGCTTGGCGAACTGACCCAGATCGCGTGGAAGCACGATGTGCAGGTGATGATCGAAGGGCCCGGCCACGTGCCGATGCAAATGATTAAAGAAAATATGGATAAACAGCTCGACTGGTGCGACGAGGCCCCGTTTTACACATTGGGCCCCCTCACTACAGATATCGCGCCGGGCTACGACCACATTACCTCGGCTATTGGCGCGGCCCAGATCGGCTGGTACGGCACGGCAATGCTTTGTTATGTGACACCAAAAGAGCATCTTGGCCTACCCAATAAACAGGATGTCAAAGACGGCATCATCACCTACAAGCTCGCCGCCCATGCGGCTGATCTGGCCAAAGGTCATCCGGGCGCCCAAATTCGTGACAATGCGTTGTCAAAAGCCCGCTTTGAATTTCGCTGGGAAGACCAGTTCAATTTGTCGCTCGACCCGGACACAGCGCGTGCTTATCACGACGAGACCCTGCCTAAACAGTCCATGAAGGTCGCGCACTTCTGTTCCATGTGCGGGCCGCATTTTTGCTCAATGAAAATCACGCAAGATGTGCGCGATTATGCGGCGAAACTCAACATGAACCCCGAACAAGCACTGGAAGCAGGCATGGCTGAAAAGTCGACCGAATTCATCGTCGGTGGCGCGCAGGTTTATAAAAAGATCTGAAGAACGAAAGCCAGACTTCGCCTTGTCTGAGCCTGCAAGGTGAACCCGCACGAGGCGCACGAGTCATTTTTTCAAAAACGCGTGTCTCCCTACCAGCGCTTGTGTTCAAACCTCATTTGACACCCAAATCGACTTCCAGATGCGAGATTGCATTGACGAAATTATTCGGCGCATGGCGCTGCTCACCCGTCCACGCGATATTCGGGAAACGGTCAAGAATACCGCGATAAGCCGTCTCTAGCTGCATATTGGCAATGCGCTGTCCAAGGCATACATGCGGGCCGGTGCCAAATGCCAGATGGTCGTTTACATTATTGCGGTGCATATCCATGCGGTCAGGGTCGACAAATACATCTGGGTCGCGGTTCGCCGCGCCGTAATACATGATGACTTTTTCACCCGGCATAATTTGCTGGCCTGAGAACTCAGCCTCGGCCAGCGCCGTTCGACGCATATACATGACCGGCGACACCAGCCGCAATGCTTCGGGCACCATTTTCGGCACCAAATTCGCATCCTCAAGCAACATCTGCTTTTGGTCTTGAAACTGGGTTAAAAGGCGCATCGTACCCGACAGCGAATTGCGTGTTGTGTCATTGCCAGCAAAGATAATCAGCAACCAAGAGCCGTCGAGATAAGACTGGTCCATCTCTTCGCCATCGACTTGCGTCGTGGCAATCACGGTTAGCAGATCATCGCGCGGATTGCGCCGCCGGTCTTCCAGCACTTTCTGGCCGTAGTTAAACATTTGCCGGATATTCCAGAGAAATTTCATGATGAAAAGCGGACCAACTTTGGCATTCGGGTCTGTAACAATGTATTGCGCATTCTCCAGATAATGCATCCAGCGCACAATTTTATGCCGGTCTTTTTCGTCGATACCCAGCATTTCGCATAGTGTAAACATCGGTAGCCACTCGGAAAAATTCGTGACCATATCAACCTTACCGTCATTTTTCCGCGCTTTTGCCTCCATATTATCAAGCAGACGGTCAACCTCCGCCGCAACACGCGACTGCAGTTGGGCGATATAATCTGGCGTAAAAAACGGCCGGTGCGCCATACGCAACGGAATATGGAAGGGTTGGTCCATATTGATCATGGAATTAAGAGCCGCCGAGCGCAGCCGTTTCGGTCCAGAGGCTTTTTCGCTATAGCCCATTAAAATGCCGCCCTTGCCAGAGGAAAACGCCTTGGGGTTCAGATCGCAGTTTTTTACATCTTCATAGCGCGACAACGACCAAAAACCGGCAACGTCAACACCTTCGGGCGGTTGCCACCAGGCGACGGGGGCTTGCGCGCGCAATTTGTGAAACCATTCATAGGGCTGACCGTGCTCTGCAAATGCCATCAAATCCATCAGGTCAAAGCCGTCTGGTGTTTGATATTTAATATGCGGCGGTCGGTAGCTGTTGTCTTCCGCTTCAATAATATCTGAAAGAGCCTGCATTATTGTCTCCCTGAAACACACCACATAAGATCTGTACTCATGAGGTCAGTATAGAATTCAGATAGGCCACTTCAACCGAAATCCCAGATCAAGCTGGCAAGCACGGTCGCAACTATAGCGTCGCCCAACCCAGTCCGGCAATCGCAGCCTGCAAATAAGCCCCTGGCAAGGTAAGAAGAAACTTATGCCCTGCGAAATACAGCACGACGAAAATAAGCGCGCCGACGATATTCACAGCGATAATTGGGTACAACATCAACGCCGCAGCGGGTGTATAGGCCACATATAAAAGTGTCGCGCCTGTGACGAAAAGCTGTCCGGTAAACACATCCCAGCTCACCGCTGATAGCGATTTCGTGCGTCCCTGCATCTCTGCGGCATTAATATTACCCAGATACATGCGCCGCCCGAGAACGCCGTGAAAACACATTGCGAAAAACGAGATGCCTGCCGCGCCTATTAAAAGCCAAAATGTCATCTGTACACCCTCCCCTTTTGATTGCGCCAGCTTAGGATTAGTCGTGCGTATGAAGCAAGCGCGGGTTTTGCTTGAAACCACCACCAAGCCTTATATAAAAGCGATACCAAGCGATGGAGAGGTGCCGGAGTGGTTGAA
>DKNW01000079.1 GCA_002469805.1 Rhodobiaceae bacterium UBA7378 | reverse complement strand
CGTTTTATGGCGTCACAATATTAAACCAAGGATCAAAGGTTTCCAGACGTCCAAACACCCGCGCCAGCGCCAGTGGATTGCCTGATACTTTGACATTACCCATAACAATTTCCTTCGCAAAACTTGTCTCCCCCAGTGCCACGCGATTGAACAGGGCGCGGGTCAAACGCAAGCTGGCATTTGCCTCAGGGTCTTGTTTGTTGGGAATATTGTTCAGCACGCTATTGTCGAGCGCGAGGACAAATTGCTCATCAGTATCCGTGAAATCAAGATTGATTTTAATCTCCAAATCATCGGCGTCTTTCGGATCAAACCGAACGCCCATGAAATCCAGAAACATTGAGGTCGGTACGCTGGCAATCAGATCCGGGCTTACCGTGCGCACCCGTTCAGGCTTCAAAATGCCCTTACGCAGTTCTTGTGCGCCGGTCAGATAGAAATTGCGCCACGGCCCGCTTTCAGCCTGATAACCCATCTGCTCATAAGCGTCAGCCAGCAGTTTCTTCGCCGCTTCATTTTCAGGATCAGCGAAGACGAGATGGTTGAGCAGTTCCGCCACCCAGCGATATTCGCCCGTCTCGAAAGCCACAGTAGCTTTTTCCATTACGCCATCAGCACCGCCCGCCAGTGCAACATATTTTTTGCCGCGTTCAACAGGGGCCATCGGATTGAGATTCGCCGGGATCGCATCGAAATAACCCAGATAGAAATTATAGACGGCGCGCACATTATGGCTCACCGTGCCGTAATAATTGCGGTTGTAAAATTCCTGCCGCAAACTTGGCGGTAAATCCAGCATGTTGGAAATCTCTGTCGGCGTATGCCCACCATTCATCAAGCGCACGGTCTGGTCGTGCATGAAACGGTACATGTCGCGTTGCTTGGCGATGTATTCCTTGGCTTCCTCGCGCCCCCAGCGCGGCCAGTGATGGCTGCCAAACGCCAGGTCCATCCGATCACCATATAGCTCAAGCGTGTCGGTGAGATGGCGCGACCAAATAAGCGCATCGCGGGTTTTGGCTCCGCGCGGCGTGTACAGATTATGCATCACGGCGTTTACTTCTTCGGCAAGGCACAGCGCGTTTAATTCCGGCAAATAGAAAATAAACTCTGCAGGCGCTTCCGCGCCGGGCGTATGCTGAAATTCGAATGTCACCCCATCCAGCACCAGCTTTTGACCCGTTGCCGAAATAGTATCGGTCGGGGTCAGCAGGGAGATTGTACCAAACGCCACCCCTTTGCCGAGCCCGCTATCGACATTGCCCTTGGTCGTAGATGGCAAAAGATTGCCAAACATATAAGACGCCCGCCGACCCATTGCATTGCCGGCAATGACGTTTTCACTCGCCGTTTCCTGCACGAAATTCTCCGGCGCGACAAACCGGATTTTGCCAGACGCCAGATCTTCTTCATTTGCCAGCGCGCGAATACCACCAAAATGATCGGCGTGGCTATGCGTTGACAAAATCGCTTTCACCGGTCGCTTGCCCAGATGCTCGTCGACGACTTTCATAGCCGCCCGGACGGTTTCAGTTGCCGTCAGTGGGTCAACAATAATCCAGCCCGTATCACCCTCGATCAGGGTCATATTGGCGAGATCGAACCCGCGTACCTGATAGATGCGGTCGGTAACCTGAAATAGGCCGTAAATTGCATTGAGCTGGGCCTGTCGCCACAAGCTTGGATTTACCGTATCGGGGCGCGGGCCATTCAGATAATCATACCGGCTCATATCCCAGATCACATTGCCATCATCATCCTTAACGATCAGTGGGTCTGGACGCGCAATCAGACCACGCTTGGCGCGCGTGAAGTCTTCGGTATCGTCAAACGGTAGGCTCGTTAATACCGCGGCTTGCGCCTCTTTGGTCGCCTGTGTCGCTGGCTTTCCCGCAATCACTGGTTGCGTAATCAAAATAAGTGATGCAGCAATTATTAGACGTTTCATGCGTTTCTCCCGGTTTCACTCAAAAATCCCATAGTCTTCTTCTTTGCCCTAACCTGTTTTCGTTAGGACAGGTTTTGCGTATGCGCCAACAGCTCTGGCGCAAAAACCACGCCCGACGCGCCCGGTTGCCAGCGGGCGTATTTTTCCATAACCGCTTCAAATACCGGCCAAGTGAGAAATTTGTCTAGCCATGCCTGCACATGCAGTAGGCCCAAATCCTTATCAAACCAGACCGGATCGGCAATTCTGTACTGGCGCACAAATGGCAACACGGCAACGTCGGTAAATCCGGGCCGTGCGCCGCCAACCCACCCCGCTTCCAAATGCGGATCAAGGGCCACTAAAATATCGCGTGCCGCTTGCTTATGCACTTCGGCTTCTGCACCCGCATAACGGCTCGTATATTTATATCTGTCCAGATGGTGTTTAAAGTCCGCGTCAAAAACCGCTACCCATCCGTGCGGATCAGGTGCGGCAAGCCAGCCCAAGGGATCATGCTGGGCCAGCGCCCAATGCATCACATCAAGGCTTTCATCGATAACCTCGCCGCCCGCCAGATGCAGCACGGGTACGGTTCCCTTCGCCGACAGTGCTAGCATTTCTTGCGGCTTGTCGCGCAATAGAACTTCACGCAATTCGCATGCAATGCCGGCAACGCCCAAGGCGATACGTGCGCGCATGGCATAAGGGCAACGGCGGAAGCTATACAGTATTGGCAGGGTTTGCCCTTCTGTATCCTTAGCTTCCCGCTGCTGGCTCATCTCGTTTTGTGTCATCTAATTACGCGGCATCAGATTTCGGGGTTTTGCCGCGCCGCCTTGCCAATATGGGCATGGCCGCGCAGTTTTGATAGGCGAATTTGCTTCTGGCGCTCGCGAAAACGGGCGCGATCGGCATCGTCATGCGTCGTGATACAATGCAGGCAGCTTACCCCATGTTCAAAACTGTCCAACTGCTTTTGTGCCGCCGTTAAGGGCATACGGCACGCATGGCACATATCATAAGCACCCGGCGCCAGCCCATGTTTGACCGACACACGCTGGTCAAACACAAAACACTCCCCCTGCCACGTGCTGTCTTCGGCGGGAACGGTTTCGAGATATTTCAAAATGCCGCCCTCCAGATGAAACACATTCTCGAAACCACGCGCGCGCAAAAACGATGTCGCCTTCTCGCAGCGAATACCGCCAGTACAAAACATTGCGATATTTTTCGGCTGCTCATCGGTGGGAATATCCGCAAGGTAGTTTTCTATCCAGGCTGGAAAATCCCGAAACGATGCGGTTTGCGGATCGACAGCGTTTTCAAACGTGCCAATCGCAACCTCGTAGCGATTGCGCGTATCAATGACCAGCGTGTCGGGCTGGCGTATCAGGGCGTTCCATGCATCTGGCGTAACATAAGTGCCAACGCTATTCTCGGGGTCGATGTCAGCCTGCCCCATGGTCACGATTTCCTGCTTCAACCTTACCTTCATGCGATAAAAGGCCGGCGCATCGGCGAAGCTATATTTCGGCATAAGACCGGCAAAGCGCGCGTCGTCCTCAAGCCAAATCCGCAGCGCCACTAGCGCCTGATGATTGCCGGATACTGTGCCGTTAATGCCTTCGGGTGCCAGCAATATTGTGCCCAAAATGCCCTGTCCATCACAGAATTTTTGCAAGCTAGCTTGCACGGCCTCGAAATCAGGCAGCGCGACAAAACGATAAAACGCAGCGACCACGACCGGACGATCCGGCGGCGGTAGCGGCACATCTATGTCGGTTTGCTGTTTCATCATTCGCTTTACTGCTTGCGTTGCGTCATTCATGTGCCATCGCTCGGATGACGTTTTGTGGCGCGACAATGCCGCGTCTATCGGAAAAATTCAATATGCGGGCTTTGCATCACCAGCTAGATCAAAACCCAAGCGCGCGGTCATCTTCGCCGCGGGTATAATCTGCCGCCCCGAGCCGCGTGCGGTCAGCGTCAATCAGGACCGCCTCGACACGCCCCAGTTCGTATTTGAAGCGCGGCCATGCATACAGCTTATGCCCACGCCGCATCAGCCCTATCATGCTCGGCACGCTTAGCGTACCGCGTTCCAACATCACAAGGTCGGGCTGCCATTGGCTATGCACTTTTCGCGCATTCACGCTTTGTTGTGCCGTCATCCCAAAATCGACGACATTCATAATCGTCTGGAAAACCGTTGTAATAATCGTGGCACCCCCCGGCGTACCCACGACGAGGCGCAGATCACCGTCCTTGGTAACGATGGTCGGCGTCATTGACGACAGCATGCGCTTTTGCGGTGCCACCGCGTTTTGCGCATTGCCCAACAGCCCGAACTGATTGGCGTGGTCGGGCTTAATGGCAAAATCATCCATTTCATTGTTGAGGAAAAAACCAGCATCCTTGACCACTACTTTGGCGCCAAAATTTCCGTTCAGAGTCGTCGTGAGCGAAACGGCATTGCCCGCCGCATCGACGATAGAGATGTGCGTGGTTTCAACGCTTTCGACGCGGTCGACATGACCCTCGCGTACGGTCTTGCTATCGGTTTTCTCCCACGAGCGGATGGCGGCCATGCGACCGGCAATATACGCGTCTGACGTCAACCGCGCGACAGGCACCGGCACAAAATCAGGATCTCCCAGATAACTGGCTCGGTCAGCATAGGCGCGGCGTTCGAGTTCGACCATCATGTGAATATGCGCCGCCGAATTATGACCCATCCGGCGAACATTATAGGCTTCTGCACCCTTCAATAATTGCGCCAGCGCGACCCCGCCACTTGAGGGCGGCGGCATAGAGGTAATTTCGTGGTCCCGATAGGAAAAAGTCACCGGATCACGCCAGACCGGTTGATACGCATCGAGATCTGCTTGGGTAATCATGCCACCACCGGCTTCCATTTCGGTCACAATCATGCGCGCCGTTGGGCCTTTGTAAAAACCGTCACGCCCGTTTTCGGCTATCCGCGCCAGCGTATCAGCAAGCGCAGGAAAGCGCGCTATATCGCCAGGCGTCCAACCATCAGGGCGGAGCACGCGCGGCTCATAATTGTTTAAGGCACGAAAATCAGCCTGGTAACGATTAAACATGCGCGCGCCCTTGGGCGACATCTCAAACCCCTCGCGCGCCAGCTCAATCGCGGGTGCGATTAGTTCGGGCCACGAACGAGACCCGAATTTTTCATGCGCGGCAACCATGCCAGCGACCGCACCCGGCACGCCAACTGCCAGATGCCCGCGAAGGCTAGCGCCTTTTATGACATTACCATCAGCATCCAGATACATATCGCGATAAGCCGCAATCGGCGCTTTTTCACGAAAATCAAGCGCGCCGGTTTGCCCGTCAGCAAGCCTGTAAACCATGAAACCGCCGCCGCCTATATTGCCTGCCTGCTGATAGACAACCGCCAGCGCAAAATGCACCGCAATCGCAGCATCAAAAGCATTGCCGCCCGCGGCCAACACATCGCGGCCAACCTCCGATGCCAACCCGTGGGCGCTCACCACCATGGCTTTACCGCCCACTACATCGTTCGAGGCCAACCGCCAGTGATAGCGCAAGTGATCAAGTTGGAGCGCGATAAATGGCGCCAGCAACGTCAAAAACACGCCGAAAATAATCGCGGATGCTGTTTGTTGCGGCTTGACCATTTGTCTATCCCTCATCGTTGCCCGACCTTAACGGCCCGCTTCGTCCCCTGCAATATGGCCGGAACAATCTACAATCTTGCCCTTGCCGCCACGTCAGCCTATCCTACATCTTGCAAAATGGGAGAGTTTTATGAGTGCGGCAATAGAACAGTCTGAATTTCCGGGACATGAGAAATACCGGCATCTTTTCACCCCCCTCGACCTTGGTTTTACCAAACTGAAAAACCGGGCAATTATGGGTTCCATGCACACCGGCCTTGAAGAAAGCCCTGACGGATTTGAGCGCATGGCGGCCTATTTCGCCGAACGTGCCGCAGGTGGCGTTGGCATGATCATAACCGGTGGTATATCGCCCAATGAGGAAGGTGGCCTTGTTTTTCGTGACGAAAACGGTGCCGCCGTATTCGCCGCATCCAAGCTATCTACGGACGAAGAGGCTGCCGGTCATAAGCTGATTACCGACGCTGTTCATACCGCCGACCCGGACGTCAAAATTTGCATGCAAATCCTACACATGGGCCCGCTTGCGATGAATGATGGCCTTGTTGCGCCGTCAGCTGTCAAGTCGCGCATCAATAAATTCGCGCCAAATGAACTGGATGCCGAAGGCATCGAAAAACAGATTAATGACCATGTAAATTGCGCGCGCCTTGCTAAAAAAGCCGGTTATGACGGCGTGGAAATTATCGGTTCTGCCGGTTACCTCATTTCCACTTTTCTGGTCGAGAAAACCAACCGACGCACAGACGAATATGGCGGTTCATATGAAAACCGCATGCGCTTTGCACTTGAAGTTGTCCGGCGGTGTCGGGCTGAAGTCGGAGACGATTTCATCATCATATTCCGCATTGCCGGCATGGATATGCTGGAAGGCGGGATGAGCTGGGATGAGGTTGCGTTGTTGTCGCGCGAACTAGAAAAAGCAGGTGCATCGATCATCTCTACCCATTTCACCTGGCATGAAGCATCCGTGCCAACGATTGCCACCATGGTGCCGCGCGCCGCGTTTACATCTGTTACAGCGCGCGTACGGGGCGAAGTTTCGATCCCCGTGATCACCTCCAACCGCATTAACATGCCGCAAGTGGCCGAAGACGTCCTCATTCGCGGCGATGCTGATCTGGTATCAATGGCACGGCCCATGCTCGCCGACAGCCAGTTTATGAACAAAGCGGCCCAAAACCGCGCCGACGAGATTAATACCTGCATCGCGTGTAACCAGGCCTGCCTCGACCATACATTTTCGGGCAAAACCACCTCCTGTCTCGTCAACCCGCGGGCGTGCCACGAAACGCTGTTGAAATACGAACCGACGGATAATCCAAAGAAAATCGCCGTCATAGGCGCCGGGCCTGCCGGACTTGCCTATGCGACGGTTGCCGCCGAGCGGGGGCATAACGTCAGCTTGTATGATGCTGCCGCCGAAATTGGCGGGCAGTTTAATCTGGCGAAACTCGTACCGGGCAAGGAAGAGTTTTACGAAACACTTCGCTATTACAACCGGATGATCGAAAAGTTCGATATTAACTTGCATCTGAACACTGTGGTTGATGTCGATATGCTGGCTGAAAGCGACGTTGACCATATTGTCATCGCCACTGGTATTTCACCGCGCACGCCAGATCTAGAAGGCATCGATCACCCATCGGTTATCGGCTATATCGATGCCTTGCGCGGCAACAAACCTGTTGGCAGCAAGGTTGCGATTATGGGCGCCGGTGGCATCGGTTTTGATGTGGCTGACTTTATTTCGCATGACGGGCCGTCAGGTGCCGAAGATGTCGAGGTTTTCGCCCGCGAATGGGGCATTGATTTTGAAAATCATCCGCGTGGCGGTGTGACCGGTATCGAACCGGAAGTTGCCAGCGCCCCGCGTGAAATTTTCTTAATGCAGCGCAAGGAAACCGCGGTGGGTAAAGGCCTTGGCAAAACCACTGGCTGGACCCATAGGCTGACCTTGGCGCGGCGCGGGGTCAAGATGATGAACAGCATTGATTATCTGAAAATTGATGATCGCGGCCTGCATTTCCTGCGCGACAACAAACCTGAGTGCCTCGATGTCGACACCATCATCGTATGTGCTGGTCAGGAGCCGCTGCGGGCACTTTACGACGCCGCGCTAACCCGCGATCTGCCTGTCGACCTTATCGGGGGCGCGTTCGAAGCCGCGGAACTAGACGCCAAAGCTGCCATTTATCAGGCCAGCCATATGGCAGCTGCCATCTAAGCTGCGCTATATGATCGGCTATTTTTCGGTGATTAGGGGCCAGTCGTCTCGATATTAAGCTGACCAGCAAGTCCGGCATCGCGATGTGGTGAAATCTCGGCATATTCAGGCGAGAGCATCATATCGAGCATGGCTTTGCGGTTGGGATATTTGGCAATCGCCACCTGATCCCAAAGGTCTTCAACCTCGCCCAGCATCAGCCGCTCAACGCTACCCATAAACACCATGTCGCCGCCGAGATTGGTGATAATTTTGGTAACACCCGCACCGTAAATGGCATAGGCCTCTTGGCCAGATAAATCCGTTTCCCGACCATCAGGATATTCGGCAATATCCTTAAATTTGAGAAGGTTAACCATATAAATCGGTTTACCGTGATCTTCTTCGGTAAAGCCCTTCATTTGCGCGTCATTCGGGTAAACTGCGTTTTCTACTTTCATCACCAACTCCTGATTATGAGTTGACGCTAAAACCTCGCCCAAAGCCTGTCAAACCCCCTTTTCAAGGCTTGAAATTTACAAGCAACCGCGTTAGTTCTTCGGCAAATCAGTTGTTAGACGCGTAAGGGAAAGAAAAACAGACTGACTTATCTTTTGGCATGAATTGCAGCGCTTTTGGCATGAATTGCAGCCTGATTTTTAGTGTGGTTTTTGACGGGCCTATTGGGGGATCGTCTAATGGTAGGACTACGGACTCTGAATTCGTCAATGGTGGTTCGAATCCACCTCCCCCAGCCATGTGAAAAATGACGCAAACACACTATATTGCAGTTAGATGATATTTTGACGGAAAACCCTTGCCGACTACGTAGAAAAGAAAACCTTTACGCTTACGGAACGCTTTATGGCATTTGATCCAAACCAACATGATAAAAAACCGATCCTTGAACGGCTACGCGCAGCGCCGTTCAGCTTTATGCCCAATCGTTCCATTCTGACATCATTGGGCGTTTTGCTGGGCATCGGCCTCTGGGTTTTGTCGGGCGTCATCGGCAATGGCGCAGACACAATTGAGCCAGCGCAACCCATCAAGGCACGCGCGGCTGACGATAAACCTTTTCGGGTTGTTGTCCGCGAAATAAAAGCTGGTGAGACCGTCGCAAAAGTGCGGCTGCAAGGTCGTACAGAAGCCGACCGGATTGTCACGCTGGCCTCGGAAACATCGGGAACAATTGTCAATTTGCCCACTCAAAAAGGTCGTCCGGTACAAAAAGGACAGTTGATTTGCGAAATTGATGCCGGCGCACGCAGCGCATTGCTGGCCGAAGCCAAAGCGCGGCGCGATGCCAGCCAAATACAATATGAAGCGTCGCAAAAACTGTTTGAGAAGGGCCATATCTCAAAAAGCCAGCGCGCATCTGCCAAGGCAAACTTTGATGCCGCCGAAGCATCCGTTAAAATGCATGAGGTCGAATTTGAGCGCACCCGCATCAAAGCCCCGTTTGACGGCATTTTGGACCAGTTACCAGTGAAAACCGGCGCATTCATCGCACCCGGACAGCCCTGCGGCACGCTGATTGATAAAGACCCGCTGCTTGTTGTTGCCCACGTCGCGGAAAGCCAAATCAACAAAGTGCAGATGGGCGCGCCGGCCACTGCTGTTTTAGCAACCGGCGAGAGCGTGTCAGGTTTTGTGCGCTATGTGGCCGAGAGCCCAAGTCTCGCAACGCGGACATTCCAGATCGAGGTCGAAGTTAAAAATAAGGACTTTCTTCTGCGCGACGGCATTAGCGCAGACCTTGAAATCGAGTCTGAGCGCACACGCGCCTCGCAGATACCCCGCAGTGCCCTGACATTGAACGATGATGGTCAGTTGGGCGTGCGGGTGCTGGAAGGCGATATGGTCGCGTTTCGCGAGGTCAAAATCTTGTCGGACCAACTGGATAGTTCAACTGTGGCTGGTCTTGGCGAAACCGAAATGGTTATTATCCGCGGCGGCGACTTCACCCGCGCCGGCCAAAGCGTAGACGCTGAAATCGAGACCGGCCCATCCGTCAAAGCGGCCGGAGCGCTATAACGCATGTTTGGATTTGTTACCCAGGCAATTCGGCGGAGCCGCGCCGTTCTCACCATTTTATTCGCGCTTCTGTTTGGCGGCATAACCGCTTATCAGACACTGCCAATTGAAGCTGACCCAGATATTCCGATCCCGTTCATCTATGTCGGTGTCGTGCTACCGGGCATTGCACCGGATGACGCCGAGCGGCTGCTCGTTAAACCCATGGAGCTTGAACTGCGCGACCTTACGGGGCTTAAGGAAATGCGCAGCGTTGCAGCGCAGAATTACGGCGCTGTCATTCTCGAATTTGATGTCAGCTTTGACAAAGATCAAGCCCTGCTTGATGTGCGCGAAAAAGTAGATCGCGTCAAATCCGAATTGCCGGATGATGCCGAAGAGCCTGACGTGCGCGAGTTTAACGCCAATTTGTTCCCGGTGATGATGGTAAGCCTATCGACCGAAGGCTCCGAGCGGGCCTTGTTCGAGCATGCGCAGGTTTTAAAGGACGAGTTGACCGCGCTGCCGAATGTTTTGGAAGCCAATTTGCTGGGCAATCGCGAGGAAGTTCTCGAAGTCATCATCAATCCGCGCACGCTCTTACATTACAATATTTCGGCTGAGGAAATCTTTGCCACGCTATCGCGCAACAACCAGTTGGTACCAGCCGGTAGTCTTGATAGTGGTGTGGGTCGCTTCTCCGTCAGCGTGCCGGGGCTTATCGAAACGGCCGAAGATATTTACAACCTGCCCATTCGCCAGCAAGCGGATGCAGTTGTGCGTCTGTCGGATGTTGCCGAAGTGCGGCGCGGCTTTAAAGACGCCGACACATATGCGCGCTTTAACGGAAACCCGACAATATCAATCGAAGTTGTGAAGCGCATTGGGGCCAATGTGGTGAACACCACGCTTGATATTCGCGCGGCGACCGAGGCTGTAACAGCCAGCTGGCCAGACGCGATCAAGGTTGATTATTCCTTCGATATTTCGAGTTTTATTTTCGAAATGATCGGCACACTGGAAATATCGATCACCAATGCGATTTTGTTGGTCATGATTTTGGTCATCTCTGCGCTTGGTTTCCGCTCTGCCATGATGGTTGGGCTGGCTATCCCGACATCTTTCCTGCTCGGTTTCTTGATCATTGACCTTCTCGGCATGACTGTGAACCAAATGATCATGTTCGGCCTTGTGCTGTCGGTTGGTATTCTTGTCGATGGTGCGATCGTAGTGGTGGAATATGCCGACCGGAAAATGGCCGAAGGCCTGCCGCGTCAAAAAGCATACGCCATGGCCGCTGACCGTATGCTGTGGCCCATCATTGCCTCGACCTCAACCACGCTCGCCGCATTTGCGCCCATGTTGTTATGGCCCGGTGTGACGGGGCGCTTCATGTCATACCTGCCACTGACGGTAATCATTGTTCTGTCCGCATCCTTGCTGACAGCGATGGTTTTCCTACCCGTGGTCGGTGGCCTAGTCGGACGCTCAGAACAACGCGGCGATACCTTGCTAACCAGCCTTAGTGCCGATCAAGAACTTGATATTGCTACCGCACCCGGCATGACCGGAAAATATCTGCGCCTGCTAGACAAGTGCATTCGCCACCCGCTTATCTCTGTATCGACGGCGCTAGGCATTCTTTTTGGTGTCATTGTGCTGTATGACAGGTTCGGCAATGGCGTTGAATTCTTCACCCCGATCGAGCCAATTCAGGCGAATATTTTCATTAAGGCGCGCGGCAATTTATCGGTAGATGAGATTGACGCAGCCACCCGCAAAGTCGAAGACATTGTGCTTTCGACCCCCGGCGTCTATGCGGCGTTCACCGAAGCCGGTCCCGGTGTTGGCGGGAGCGGTGGTAACCCGATGTTTGACAGAGACACACCACGCGATATGGCCGGGCGTATGCTGATCGAGTTTTCCCACTTTGCAACACGTAAACCTTCGACACAAATTTTGCAGGATATCCGCGACCAAAGCGCCGATATTCCGGGCATTCAAGTGCTGGTCATCGCGCGCGAACAAGGACCACCAACCGGACAAGCGCTGCAGGTTGAGTTGAGCGGTGTCGATAAAGAAAGCCTCTACGCAGCGGCGAAACAGATACGCGGGTTTTTAGAAGAGCGCACCGACCTGTTTACCTCCATTGAAGACACCCGCCCCCTGCCCGGCATTGAATGGGATATTACCGTCGACCGCGAAGCCGCTGCGCGCTTTAACGCCGATATCGCTACCTTGGGCTCGATGGTGCAAATGGTAACAGACGGTATTTTGATCGGCCATTACCGCCCTGACGATTCCGATGATGAAATCGAAATACGCGCCCGCTATCCCGATAGCGAACGCTCGTTCGATCAACTGGACCAGCTTCGCGTGCGCACCCAAGCTGGCAACGTACCGATAACAAATTTTGTGACACGCGAGGCCGATGAAGAAACCGGCAGTGTCAACCGCATTGACGGGCGCCGCATTGTCGAAGTGAAAGCGGATACAGCGATGGACCCGGAAACCGGACTTCCCTATCTGGCGGCTGTCGGGGAGCAGGCCTTCCTTTCATGGATGTCGACGCAGACCTTGCCCGAAGGCGTACGGATGCGCCTGCGCGGGGCCAATGAGGAAAGCGAGGAGGCGGCAAGCTTCTTGGGCTTCGCCATGATTGCTTCGCTTCTGTTGATGTTCATCATTCTCTTGATGCAGTTCAACAGCATTTACTTCACCTTCTTGACGCTTTCGACCGTTGTATTGTCAACGGTCGGTGTGTTGCTCGGGATGGTTGTTACCGGCCAGACCTTCAGCGTGATTATGAGCGGCACTGGCGTGGTGGCGCTCGCCGGCATCGTGGTCAATAACTCGATTGTCTTGATCGACACCTATCAACGCCTGCTCGAAAGCGGCATGGACCGTGTGACAGCCATTTTGAAAACCTCCGGGCAGCGCTTGCGGCCAATTCTGCTGACGACAGTCACCACCATGATCGGCCTCTTTCCCATGGCAATACAGGCCTCGGTTGACGTTATGAACCGCACAATTTTGGTCGGTGAGCCGACCTCCGCTTGGTGGGTGCAGATGGCAACAGCAATTATTTTCGGCCTTGGTTTCTCGACGCTTCTGACGCTCATCCTGGTGCCGGTTATGCTGGCCTTGCCTGACCAATTGCGCGGCTACATGCCCAGCCAGCAGATTGCAAACCTACGTGCGCAAATCGGACGACGCGGTTAAGTTTTAACGCCTATTCGGTAACTGTGTCGCGCGGTGGCTCGTCGCTTTCGAGATCAGCGAGCACTGTTTCGCCAGCAATGGCCGATTGCCCGACGCTCACCAGCGGAACCGCGCCCACGGGCAGATAAACATCGCACCGGCTTCCAAACCGGATGAGACCAAAGCGTTCACCCGCCGTCACCTCTTGATCTTCGTGCACAAAACACAAAACACGCCGGGCGATAAGGCCAGCGATTTGCACAACCACCAGCGTTTGCCCATTATCGGTTTCGACCAGCAGAGACTGGCGCTCATTAGCCTCGCTCGCCTTGTCCAGATCGGCATTCAGGAACTGCCCGGTGCGGTAAAGCGATTTGCGCACTGTGCCGGTTATCGGCATGCGATTCACATGCATGTTGAAAAGGTTCATAAATACCGAAATGCGGGGTCGCATTTCCAACCCCAATCCCAGTTCTGGCGGCGGCACGGCATCAGCGATCATATTCACCACGCCATCTGCGGGACTGATAACAAGCCCGGTGCGCTGCGGCGTTGTGCGCGCAGGGTCACGAAAAAACCAAGCGCACCAAATGGTTAAAATCAGCCCAGCATTGCCTAGAAAATCAGAGATAAAATACAGCAAGAAAGTTAGCGCTGCGAACACACCGATAAATTTGTATCCGTCTGGATGTATAGGAAACAAAAGAGATGTTAAAGCGCGCATACCGCCTCCTTGAATAGGTCAAGTCTACTTTCAAAGCTGCCGCTTGTCACGACGCGCTGATCAGGCTTTTTCATTTTCCGGCGTCGCGCTGGCACCATCACGCATCAGCTTATAGTTCACCGCATCCAGCAGCGCATCCAACGATGCGACCACAATATTGGGGTTAACTCCGATTGTACGCCATGTACGGCCCTGCTCGTCCATGCTTTCAATGGTCACGCGGGTCACGGCCTCAGTGCCGGAGTTTAGAATACGCACCTTAAAATCTACCAGCCGCATCTCATCAATGAAAACAGCGTAACGACGCAAATCTGCGCGCAAAGCCATATCAAGCGCATTGATCGGGCCATTGCCTGTACCCTGTGTCTCGACGGTTTCACCGTCGATCAACAGTGCAAGTTTGGCCTCGGAATGCGTGCCGCGCGCGCGCGAATTGCTTACATTCACCTCATAGGCTTCAACCTCGAAAAATTCCGGCAATTTGCCCAAATGCCGCAAAGCCAGCAATTCAAACGATGCGCCAACACCGTCATAGCTATAGCCTTCCGATTCCTTTTGCTTTACTTCGCGTAAAATATGCTCAATCGCAGGCGCGTTGGGATCAAACGCGATACCGGCAGATGTCAAACGGTCGACGACATTGCTTTTACCGGCCTGATCGGACACCAAAATTGTCCGCCGGTTGCCAACCAATTCGGGCGCAATGTGTTCGTAAGTTGTTGGATCTTTCATGACGGCGGATACATGAATACCGCCCTTATGCGCAAAAGCCGACGCACCCACATAAGGGGCATGGCGGTTGGGTGTCTGGTTTAATAATTCATCCAGCAAATGAGACACGCCCCGCAGAGCTGCCAGATTTTCAACCGCAATGCCGGTTTCAAAACGCTCTGCATAGCGGGGTTTAAGCAACAAGGTAGGGATCAGCGATACGAGATTGGCATTGCCACAGCGTTCGCCCAGCCCGTTAATCGTGCCTTGCGCCTGCCGGACACCCGCCTGAATTGCCGCCAATGTGTTGGCAACAGCGTTTTCGGTATCATTATGTGTATGAATACCCAGCCGCGCGCCTGGGATATGGCGGGCCACATCGCTGACAATCTCGAACACTTCATCTGGCAGGGTGCCGCCATTGGTATCGCACAGCACAACCCAGCGCGCACCGGCCTGCAGTGCCGCCTCTGCACATGCGAGCGCATAGTCTCGATTGGCTTTGTATCCATCGAAAAAATGCTCGCAATCAATCATCGGCTCACGCCCATGTTCGGCTATCGCGGCAACACTGTCTCGAATGCTTAGAAGGTTCTCGTCATTGCTAATGCCCAACGCTACATCGACGTGATAGTCCCAGCTTTTGGCAACAAGACACACCGCGCCAGCTTCGGCGTTGAGCACTTCCATAAAACCGGGGTCATTATCTGCACTGCGTCCGGCCCGCTTCGTCATGCCAAACGCCGTCATCACGGCGCGACTCAGTTTGCGATCTTCGGCGAAAAACTGGCTATCGGTCGGGTTTGCGCCCGGATACCCGCCCTCGACATAGTCAACGCCCAACGCATCCAAGGCCTCGGCAATGCGTATTTTATCAGCTAACGAAAAATCGACACCGGATGTCTGCTGCCCGTCGCGCAGCGTGGTGTCGAACAAATAAAGACGTTCAGCCATGTTATTCTTTCCTGCCCGCAGCTAAACGCGCGGCGGTTTCATCATAGCCGATATGATACAGTAAATGTTGCATTTCCGGACCATGTGGTTGACCAGTTAAGGCCAACCGCAAAGGCATAAACAACGCGCGACCTTTGCGTCCACTCACCTCTTTTAACTGGCCAGTCCATACCGACCAGCTTTCAAGATCGAACGGCGCATCCGGCAAGGCGGCTTGGGCTTCAGCAATGTAGTCGGCATCTTCCGGCGCAATGACAGGTGTCACCGGCCCGTGAATAAGTGTCAGGATACTTTTCATATCGGCAAAGGTATCGATATTGCCGCGCATGGCTTCCCAAAACGCCGCCTGCGCCGGCGCGCCAATTTCCTGCAAACGATCTGCCACAGTGTCGTAAGGCATTTCATGCAATATACGCGCATTCAGACGCTTCACATCTTCAGCATCAAAGCGCGCAGGCGCACGCCCCAAACGGTCTATATCAAAGCCCTCAATCACCTCACCCATGTTTTGCGCCGGGACAATCGGATCGGCCGTGCCAAGGCGTGCAATATGGGCGTTCAGGCTTATCGGCTCCAGCCCAGCTTCGCGCAATTCTTTTAGCGACAACGAGCCAAGGCGTTTGGACAAATTGCTGCCATCGGCCCCCAGCATTAACGAAAAATGCGCAAACACAGGTTGCGTACCGCCCAGGGCTGCAATGAGCTCCACCTGCGCGGCCGTGTTCGTCACATGGTCTTCACCGCGGATCACATGGCTAATATTCATGTCAAGATCGTCGACAACGCTCGGCAAAGTGTAGAGCCATGTGCCATCGGCCCGTCGCACGACGGGGTCCGAGACGCTCGCCGTATCAATTGCCTGTTCGCCGCGCACAAGATCGTGCCACACGACTTGTTCGCCAGATAGTTTGAACCGCCAATGCGCCGCGCGGCCTTCGGCCTCAAGTGCTGCCTTATCATCTGGCGTGAGCGCCAGCGCCGCGCGGTCATAGACCGGGGGGTTGCCGCGCGCCAGCTGGCGTTTGCGTTTACGGTCGAGTTCGTCAGGCGTTTCATAGCAAGCGTAAATATGCCCTTGCGCCACCAGCTGCTCAAAAACCTCGTCATAACGCGCAAACCGGTTTGACTGTCGCGCCGTTTCATCAGCGCTCAGTCCAAGCCAGTCGAGATCGGCACAAATCGCGTCGGCAAATTCTTGCGTCGAGCGTTCAGTATCGGTGTCATCCAGCCGTAGCAAAAACTCGCCTCCCTGCTTACGGGCAAACAGAAAACAAAATAGCGCTGCGCGGGCATTGCCAACATGCAAGAGACCCGTTGGACTTGGGGCAAAACGCGTTCGGATAGACATGAAAGGACGACCTTTTTAAAACAGGGTTAGCGCGTCAGTGCGTCACGAAATCCGTTGGTAATCGGATAGCGCCGGTCACGACCGAAATTGCGAGCGCCGATCTTGGCTCCAGGCGCAGCCTGGCGACGTTTGTATTCAGAAATATATAGCAGGTGTTCAATACGACGTACGATGTCGCTTTCGTGCCCGCGGGCAATAATTTCATCTACGCCCAATTCGTCTTCCACCAAACAGAACAAAATATCATCAAGCACCTCATAGGGTGGCAGGCTATCTTCATCTTTCTGGTCGGGTCGCAGTTCGGCACTGGGCGGCTTATCGATAATTGTCTCAGGTATCACAACGCCACCTGGCCCAAGGCCACCTGCCGGCACATTTTGATTGCGCCAGCGCGCCAGGTCAAAAACTTCCGTCTTGTAAATATCCTTAATCGGATTGTAGCCGCCATTCATATCGCCATAAAGCGTCGCATATCCCACCGACACTTCCGATTTATTTCCGGTTGTCACCACCATGCTGCCAAATTTGTTAGATACGGCCATCAACAAAGTTCCGCGCAGGCGCGACTGGATGTTTTCTTCCGTAATGTCGCTATTCGTGCCGACAAACATATCGCTCAGTACGCTTTCTACGGCGTCGACTGGCGGGGTAATCGGAACGGTATCGAGGCGAATACCAAGCGCCGTGGCACACGCCGCTGCATCATCAAGGCTCGATTGGCTGGTGTAGCGCGACGGCAACATGACGGCATGCACCTGCTCTGCACCCAGTGCGTCAACGGCCATAGCCGCACAAATGGCACTATCAATACCGCCTGACAGCCCAAGTAAAACACCTGGAAAGCGGTTTTTGTTTACATAATCGCGCAAGCCCAGCACAGCCGCTTGATATATTTGCGCCAGATCACCGGGCGCAGGCACGAGGCTTTGCGACATGCATGTCCACCCCGCATCATTATTCTGCCAATCCGTTGTCGCAATGTGAGATGTCCAGACGGGTGCCTGAACCACAACTTCACCATCACTCCCGATTATGAAACTTCCGCCGTCGAAAACCAGTTCGTCCTGCCCGCCAAATTGATTAACGTAAATCAGCGGCAAGCCGGTCTCGCGGGCGCGGGCGCGAGCATGGTCAAGACGTTTGGTGTGTTTACCACGCTCAAACGGCGAACCATTGGGCGAAATTAACAATTCAGCCCCCGCCGCGTGTAGATGCGCGCTGACATCGGGAAACCATATATCCTCGCAAACAGGCAGGCCAACAAGCACACCGCGCAAATCGACCGGCTCAGGCATTGGGCCAGCACTGAACAAGCGCTTTTCATCAAACACGGCATAATTCGGCAAATGATGTTTATGGCGTACCGCCATTTGTCCACCATCGGCGGCGATCACGCTATTATAGAGCTGGCCGCCTTCAACAAAGGGTGCACCGAAAATCAGTGCCGGGCCACCATCCGCGGTCAAAGCAACCAAATCGTCAATCACCACACGCGTGCGCGCAACGAAAGAACGCTTGAGCACCAGATCTTCCGGCGGGTATCCTGTCACGAATAATTCGCCCGCGACCACAATGTCCGCCCCCGCACGCGCGGCCTCGGCTCGCGCCTCTTGTAACAGCGCGGCGTTCACGGACAAATCGCCGACTACCGGATTAAGCTGTGCAAGCGCGATTTTAAGATTATGGTTTCGTGATGTCATGGTCATTATGTAGCGCGAGCCGCGGCTGCGAACAAGCATTGCGGCGTTTCATCACAAGCCCACAGACAGATAATCCAAACAGGCGTATCGAGGCATGATAAAGTTTGTTTGTCCTCTTTAATTTTACGGGCAAAACCCGTATATCAACGATTGAGTGATCCAGGTGGAAGCGATGAACGAGAAATGGACCCCAAATAGCTGGCGCGCATGCCCGGTCAAGCAGGTGCCGACTTACGACGATGCCGCAGCGTTGCAGGCTGTCGAAGCGCGCTTGGCGGGTTTTCCCCCGCTGGTATTTGCCGGCGAAGCCCGCAATTTGAAAAGCCAGCTAGCAGAGGTAAGCGAAGGCCGCGCCTTTCTGCTGCAGGGCGGTGACTGCGCCGAAAGTTTTGTTGAGCACGAGGCGGACAATATCCGCGACACGTTCCGCGTGCTGCTGCAAATGGCAGTTGTGCTGACCTATGGCGCGAAACTTCCAGTCATCAAGGTTGGGCGCATGGCGGGCCAGTTTGCCAAGCCGCGTTCAGCCGATACCGAAACAATTGATGGCGTAGAATTGCCAAGCTATCGCGGCGATATTATTAACGGTATTGAGTTTACTGCCGAAGCACGTGTCCCGAACCCGGAGCGCCAGATTTCAGCCTATCGGCAGGCGGCGTCGACCCTGAACTTGTTGCGGGCGTTTGCCAAAGGTGGCTATGCCGACCTTACGGAAGTTCACCGCTGGAACCAGGGATTTATCGCCGACAGTCCACAAGGCGCGCGCTACGAAGATATGGCCCGGCAAATTAACGAAGCCATGGACTTCATGGCGGCATGCGGCATTTCAAGCCTGACCGCTCCGCAAATTGGCATGGTTGATTTTTTCACCAGCCACGAAGCGCTCTTGCTGGGCTACGAACAGGCCATGACACGCCTCGATAGCACAAGCGGCGAATATTATGACACCTCCGCGCATATGCTGTGGATCGGCGACCGTACCCGCCAACCAGATGGTGCGCATGTGGAATTTCTTTCAGGCGTCAAAAATCCGATCGGCCTAAAATGCGGTCCAACGCTTGATAAAGATGAGTTGATTACGCTGTTGGATAAGCTGAACCCCGAGAACGAAGCTGGGCGTATCACGCTGATAGCGCGCTTTGGGCACGAAAATGTCGAAGCGCATTTACCGGATCTGATCCGAAAAGTTG
The DNA here is from genome assembly GCA_002469805.1 of Rhodobiaceae bacterium UBA7378. GTDB lineage: Bacteria > Pseudomonadota > Alphaproteobacteria > RS24 > RS24 > UBA7378. The sequence continues at coordinate 13,628 of DKNW01000079.1, read as the reverse complement.
TTGCCGAAGGGCGCAAAGTTGTCTGGAGCTGCGATCCGATGCATGGCAACACTATTAAAGCCTCTAATGGCTATAAGACACGACCGGTGGACCGTATTCTGACCGAAGTCCAACGCTTCATGGCAGTGCATCAAGCCGAAGGTACGCATGCTGGTGGCATCCATTTCGAGATGACCGGTCAGAATGTGACGGAATGCTTGGGCGGTGCGCAGGCCATTTCTGAAGAAGATCTATCCTCGCGTTACCATACGCATTGCGACCCGCGCTTGAACGGCTCGCAAGCACTTGAGCTGGCTTTTCTGATTGCCGAAGGACTTGCCGGCGATACGGCCAGTAGCCGCGTCGCTTAAACAAATTTGTTAGGCAGGTAATTCAGGCTTTCCGTCCATCGGAATGTTCGTATGAATAATCGTCTGGTTGTTCACCAACCAGTTCTTCCGCACGCATTTGCGCATCAATAATCAACATGCCAATGCGGGCTTGCAGTGCTTCCATATCCCCATCGATTTCATCGCGCCCGACTTCTATCGGGTCGCCCAGCACCATCGCCAGTTTGCCGAACGGCAAGGGCACGCGCAACTGGTCCCAGCTTTTGCGTACGCGATATTGCCTAGCGCGGCTGACACCCAAAGGCACGATAACCGCGCCTGCACGCGCCGCCAGATGGATCATACCCGGTCCTGCCTCGCGCGCCGGTCCCGGTGGTACATCAGCTGTCGCAATCACGGTCTCTCCGCGGCGTAAAACCTGCAACATGGCGCGATAGGCTTGCGCGCCACGTTTGCGTGGATTGGTTCGTTTATTCGCCGCCACGCCGGTACCTGAGCCTTGAATATTGTGCATACCGAAACTCCGCAACACATTGCCGATCATTGCCCCGTCACGGCTACGCGAGGTCAGTGCATAAAGCGGGCGCGGCATAAAAGACGTGATGCTCGGCACCTGAAATGTGCGCTCGTGCCACATGAGAATGACAACCGGCTTATCTTGGCGTTGCAGGGCATGTAAAGGGTCAGCGTTTTCCAATATATGACGCGACGACCACGCGATCGCGCGTAAATATGCATGAACACCCAAAGCCAGCACACGCATGGTAAACGGCAAAGACGCTGCGTCAAACTGGTGTGCGTGGTCGCCTCTATGGTCTGTTTCGTGCGGCGCGCTCACCCACTAACTCCTCGGTTCTTTGAAGGTTACCAGCTCTTCGGCCGCTGTTGGGTGAACGGCAATTGTGGCATCAAACTGCGCTTTGGTTGCGCCCATGGTCACCGCTACGCCAAAAGCCTGTATCATCTCGCCGCTGTCAGGCCCGACAATATGCAAGCCCAAAACTTTGTCGGTTGCGCGGCAAACAATCAGCTTCATAAGTGTTTTTTCGTCGCTGCCCGACAATGTGTGTTTCATGGGCCGGAACACAGAGGCGTAAACATCAACACCGTCGGCGGCTTGCGTTGCTTCGCGCGCCTCTTCTTCGGTCATGCCAACCGTGCCGATGGGGGGCTGAGAAAACACCGCAGTAGGGATCATCGAATGATCAACCGCGCTTGGATTATTATTGTAGACAGTTTCGGCAAACGCCGCGCCTTCGCGAATTGCAACTGGCGTCAGTTGCGCCCGCGCCGTCACATCGCCAACCGCGTATATAGACGGCACATTTGTCTGCGAGTAGGCATCGACCGGAATATGACCGTCATCGCCCGTTTCAACACCGGCAGCTGCCAGCCCAAGCCCGTCCGTTTTGGCCACACGACCAGTGGCGTACATCACCAGCCCGGTTTGCGCGTGGCTGCCATCTGAGAAGGTTAACTGGTAGCCATTGCCAGAAAGGGCGATCTCTGAAATATCGGTCTGCGTTTTTACGTTTACGCCCTTTTTCGCGATCTCGGCATGAACATGGCGGCGCACTTCGTCGTCAAATCCGCGCAATATTTCTTCGCCGCGATACACCAATGTCGTCTCCACGCCAAGGCCGTTGAAAATGCCCGCGAATTCCACCGCAATATAGCCCCCACCAACAACAGTGATCGCGGGGGGCAAGGCGTCGATATGGAACGCTTCATTTGACGTGATCGCATAGTCGCGGCCCGGAATTTGTGGCACAAAAGGCGTGGCACCGACAGCGATTAAAATACGTTCTGCGGAAACCTCACGGCCATCGATACGCACCGTCTGCGCATCGATAATTTCGGCGCGGTGCGGCAAAATCTCAACGCCGCTAGCTTCAAGATTAGCAATGTAAATAGCGTTTAGCCGGTCTATCTCGGCATCCTTATTGGCGAGCAGTGTCGACCAGTCAAACTTGGGGTCGCCAACTTGCCAGCCGAAACCGGCTGCCTCTTCAAACGCTTCGGAAAAGTGGCTCGCATATACAAATAATTTTTTTGGAACACAGCCACGGATAACACATGTACCCCCGACACGAAACTCCTCGGCCACTGCAACGCGCGCGCCGTATTTTGCACTCATGCGGGCTGCGCGTACGCCGCCGCTACCGGCCCCAATGACGAACAGATCATAATCAAAACTCATAATGCGCCAAACTCCCTCATGCTATCTGCGCCGGCAAGCACTGCAGCTGTTGCATAAGTCAAAAATAACCCGTGTTCAACCACGCCGGGAACATTAAGCAACGCCGCCGCAAGTGCGTGCGGTGCCGCGATGTTTTCCAAAGCACAGTCATAGATAAAATGCCCACCATCGGTTTCGAACGGGGTGTCGCCACCACGCAAAGATATCGGCCCCGACAGATCTTGCGTCTCAAACACCTGACGCAGCACAGCAGCTGTCGCACCATGGGCAAATTTATTCACCTCCACCGGCAACGCATACGCGCCAAGCTGGGTGACGAGTTTTGTATCATCGGCAATTACAATCATCGCATCCGACGCCGCGGCGACAATTTTCTCGCGCAAGAGCGCGCCGCCGCCACCTTTAATGAGATACAATTCCTGCGTTATTTCATCGGCACCATCGACCGTCAGATCGAGGCGACGAAGATCACCCAGTTCAGCCATGGGAATATTAAGGCTTTCAGCTTGCACGCGCGTCACCTCCGAGGTCGGTACACACACAACATCTAGCCCTTCAGCAACCTTCTGGCCCAGCCCATCAACGAAATATCGCGCGGTAGAGCCGGTGCCAAGACCCAACTTCATACCGTCCCGCACGCGCTCAAGTGCGCGCAACGCCGCTTTTTGTTTCATAATTTCGATCGGATCGGTTGGTTGCAAAAGGGTCATAGTCCGCGTTCCTTTCTGACGGTTTCCCAAGCGTCATTAATAGCCGCCATGCGCGCCGTCGCAATATGCATCATCTCAGGCGGTAAACCGCGTGCTTGCAACTGGTCGGGGTGGTTTTCGCGCACGGCGGTCAGCCAAGCAGCCCGCACAGCACTGTCGCTACTACCCCGGGCAACATCCAGCACAACATACGGGTCTTGAACCGAGCCATCATGACGCGCTTGCACGCGCCGCACGCCGCTTTCGTCAATGCCGAAAATATCCGCAACAATGCGCAGAAATTCCTCTTCTGCCGGATGCAGGTTGGCATCGGCATAGGCGATGAAAAACAGAACATCCAGCACATCTTCAAGTACTTGCGGGCTGTCGGTATATATATCGCGGATTTGGCGGGCGTAGGTGTCAAAGCCCGCGACATCTTCCTGCGCCAGCCGAAAAACGCGCAACATATTAGCTCGTTCTGTTTCCGGCACGCGCAACACGCTTTGCACGGCCTGCACCTCGATCGGTGACACAATGCCGTCGGCACGTGTCATCTTTGCGGCGAGCGAGATAAGCGCGATGGTAAAAATCACCTGGCGGTCATTGATACGATCAAGCACAAAATGACCAGCGAGCGCACCGAAGAGTGCACCAGGCACGCCGCCAATGGCATATCCCGCGGCAACGCCGGCAATTTTTCCCCAAATGGACATGGCTCTCCTTATAGCGGCGATTCTACGTGATATTTTACGCCAAGACGACCCTGACCCCTCATGCTATAAGGCAGACATGACACAACAAGATCAAGTTGAATTGACAGGGTGGCAGTTTGCAATTGATCGGGGTGGCACCTTCACCGATGTGATTGCGCGGACACCCGATGGTGCGGTGAAAACCCGCAAACTGCTTTCGGAAAATCCAGACCAGTATGAAGACGCCGCTGTTCAAGCCATACGCGATTTTCTGGGCCTCGACGCTCAAGAGAAACTCGATAACGCGTCAATTAACCGTGTGCGTATGGGTACCACCGTTGCCACCAATGCATTGCTTGAACGCAAGGGCGAGAAAACCGCATTTGTCACCACGCGCGGGCTTGGCGATATTTTGCGCATTGGCAACCAAAACCGTCCGCATTTATTTGTGCGGCACATTGAGAAACCAGCACAGCTATATACCAGCGTCATCGAAATTGATGCACGCATGGATGCAACCGGTAATGAAATTACCCCGCCCGATCTCGCCCATGCCCGCACCGCACTGGTTAAGGCTCGCGACCAGGGGTGCATGTCTGTCGCCATTTGCCTGATGCATGGCTATCGAAACCCCGAACATGAACGCGAAATCGGAGCGCTAGCTGAAGGTCTGGGGTTCGCGCATATCTCGATGAGCCATCAAGTTATCTCGCTAATGAAGCTGGTGGGTCGGGCCAGTACGACCGTTGCAGATGCTTATCTAACGCCAGTATTGCGTGCCTATGTCGACCGGATAAGCAAGCATCTACCCGATGATAAAACCAGTACCACACAGCTCCAATTTATGATGTCTTCCGGCGGGCTGACCGCAGCTGATTTATTTCAGGGCAAAGACGCCGTTTTAAGCGGGCCTGCCGGCGGTGTGGTCGGCGCGGTGCAGGTCGGGTCTGAAGCCGGCTTTGACCGGCTCATAGGCTTCGATATGGGCGGCACCTCTACAGATGTCTGCCATTTTGCGGGAGCGTATGAGCGGAGTTTCGACAGCGATGTCGCCGGCATTGCGCTGCGCGCACCGATGATGCGCTTGCATACGGTGGCCGCCGGGGGCGGTTCTATTTTACGCTACGAGGCGGGCAGGTTCCGTGTTGGCCCAGAAAGTGCGGGTGCCTATCCCGGCCCGGTGGCCTATCGCAATGGTGGCCCGTTAAGTGTGACAGATGCCAATATCATCACCGGACGCATTAACCCCGATGATTTTCCGGCCTTGTTTGGGCCGGACGGCGATGCCCCGCTAGACAGTGACGCGACACGCGACGCGTTTGAGCAGCTGGCTGAGCATGTCGCCGCTGCGACCGGCCAACACCAGACGGTGGAAGCGCTAGCGGAAGGTTTCTTGCACATCGCCAATGAAAACATGGCGCAAGCCATCAAGAAAATATCCGTCCAGCGCGGCTATGACATCAGCAAATATGCATTGGTGTGCTTCGGCGGTGCTGGCGGGCAGCATGCATGCGATGTTGCTGATCTGCTCGACATGGACACGGTGCTTGTTCATCCTATGTCAGGGCTTTTGTCGGCTTGGGGCATCGACAAAGCGGCAGTGCGGGCTTTGCGCGAGGATGCCGTTGAACGCCCGCTTGATGATGACTGTCTGACGCAACTGACCCGCCAGCTTGAAACATTGCAAATATCCGCCGAGGCGGAACTGGCCGCGCAAGGCTTGGCGTGTGCCACGCGCACGCGCACCGCGCTGATACGCTATGAGGGAAGCGACACCGCACTGCCTGTGGCGTACGGTGCGCTTGGGGACATGCAAACCACGTTTCAAAACGCGCACAGACAACAATTCGGGTTCGTGTATGAAGATCGCCAGCTGATTGTCGAAGCGCTCACTATTGAATGTGTGAGCGCGGAAGCAAAAACAAAAACGCCCAGCATGGAGACCCCGAAAGTTGATGCCAGCCTTGCAAAAGATGTTATCAGTGACACGCTGTTCGTCAACGGCGCATGGCAAGATGCCGAACGCTGGCCGCGATACGCCCTCGAAGTTGACGCCCCAGTGCTTGGGCCTGCCATTATTGCCGAAGACCACGCCACAATTATTGTGCCACCTAACTGGCAACTTGTCCGCAGCGCACGCGACGACCTTGTTTTAACCCGGCGCAAACCACGCGCAACTAAAGTTGCCCTTGGCACAGCGCAATCCGGTGCTGCCGACCCTGTATTGCTTGAAGTTTTCAACGCACGCTTCATGGCGATTGCCGAACAGATGGGCGTTACGCTCGAAAAAACTGCCAGCTCGGTTAACATCAAAGAAAGGCTGGATTTTTCCTGCGCCCTATTCGATGCCGAGGGCGGCCTGATTGCCAATGCGCCACACATGCCAGTTCATCTAGGCTCGATGGGAGCCAGTGTACAAGCCGTGCGCGCAGTGCATAACGAAGACATGCGTGCTGGTGATGCATTTGTCGTAAACGCACCTTATGCCGGTGGTACGCATTTACCCGATGTGACACTGGTTCTACCAATTTTTATCGACGATGAACAAAGCCCACGCTTCTTCACGGCGGCACGCGGGCATCACGCCGACATTGGCGGCGTTTCACCAGGCTCGATGCCATCATTTTCAACCCATATCGATGAAGAAGGCATTTTGTTTCACGCCTTTCGCGTGCGCCGCAATGGAGCCTTCGATGAGACCGGTCTCATGGCCCGCCTCGCGGACAGCCCCTATCCGGCGCGCAACCCGGCACAAAACCGCGCCGATATTCTTGCCCAGATCGCGGCTTGTGAAACCGGCGCCCAGAACATTCGCGCCATGTATTCCGAATTTGGCGCACCCACAGTCAACGCCTATGTCGGCTTTGTGCAAGACAATGCAGAAGAAAATGTCAGGCAGGTTATCGATCAGATCCACGATGCAAATTTCGAAGTCGAGATGGATTGCGGCGCCATTATTCGCGTGACGCTTGGTGTGAACCGCGACACACGCACGCTTGATGTCGATTTCACCGGCACCAGTGCCCAGATGAACAACAACTTCAATGCGCCAAGTGCTGTGTGCCGCGCGGCTGTTTTGTATGTTTTCAGATGCATGGTAGACGCTGATATTCCAATGAATGAAGGGTGCCTGAAACCCATCAATATTAAAATCCCCGAAGGGTGCCTTCTCGCGCCCGAACCCGCAGCGGCGGTGGTTGCCGGCAACGTTGAAACGAGCCAAGCCATTTGCGATGCGCTGTTTGGCGCACTGGGAGCCATGGCCGCCTGCCAAGGCACAATGAACAATCTCACCTTTGGCAATGAACAGCTGCAATATTACGAAACAATTTGCGGCGGGGCTGGCGCAGGCGACGGGTTTCATGGCGCGGATGCCGTGCACACCCACATGACAAATTCGCGTTTAACGGACCCGGAAGTGCTGGAATGGCGCTTCCCCGTGCGACTACAAAATTTCTCTGTGCGCGCTGGCACGGGCGGCAGCGGCCTGTGGCATGGCGGATGCGGCATCAAACGTGAGATTGAGTTTCTGCAGCCCATGGAAGCATCGCTCTTATCGGGGCGCAGAAAAACAAAGCCATTTGGTTTAAACGGCGGTGAGCACGGCGCGACTGGTCGCAATTATTTGCGGCGAAACACCACGCAAACCGATCTGGGCGCATGCGCTCATGTGACTATTGAGGCTGGCGATATTTTGGGCATTGAAACCCCCGGCGGCGGCGGCTATGGGTCAGTCGACCCGAAGACCAATCGCTAGGAAGGCGTGTAAGCCAGAATTGGTGCAAGCCACTTTTCGCATTCAGCAAGACTAAGCCCTTTGCGCTCGGCATAATCAACCACCTGATCACGACCAATTTTCCCGACGCCGAAATAGGCGCTTTCCGGATGACTGAAATACAGCCCAGACACCGCAGCACCAGGCCACATGGCGAAACTTTCGGTCAATGAGATACCCGCCGCCTCTTCTGCGCCAAGCAACGCAAACAAGGTTTCTTTCTCGGTATGGTCGGGTTGTGCTGGATAACCGGGTGCCGGACGAATGCCCATATAAGTCTCCGCGATCAGCGCTTCATTATCCAAATTTTCATCTGCCGCATATCCCCAGAACTCGGTACGGACGCGCTGATGCATGCGCTCGGCAAAGGCTTCAGCCAAACGGTCAGCAAGTGCTTTCGACATGATCGACGAATAATCATCGCCAGCTTCCTCAAACCGCTTGGCAACGTCATCTTCGCCATGCCCGGTTGTTACCGCAAAGCCGCCTACATAGTCGGACGGACCGTCAGCGGGCATAATAAAATCGGCCAGTGCGAAATTGGCCCGATCATTATTGCGGCTCATCTGCTGGCGTAATGTATGTAGGCGGGCTTTTTCCGCGCGTCGCGTTTCGTCTTCATAAACGATGATGTCGTCACCATCACGGGCCGCGGGCCAAAAGCCGATCACAGCGCGCGCTGTCAGCCATTTTTCCGAGATCATCTCATCCAACATGGTTTGCGCATCCCGATAAAGGCTCGAGGCTGCATCACCAACAACATTGTCGGTCAAAATAGCGGGGAAAGATCCATGCAAGTCCCAGCTCTGAAAAAACGGAGTCCAGTCGATATATTCGCGTAACTCTGCCAGGTCATAATTATCAAAAACCTTCGTGCCAATGAATGACGGCTTAACGGGCGTATGCTTCTTTGCGGCGGTGAACCCATTATCGCGCGCATCCGCTAGCGACAGGCGTTTGGTTTCGGCGCGACCCCGCGCATGCGCTTCGGCCATGGCCTCATAATCAGCGCGGATTTCGCTCCGATAGGTCGCGCCCTGCTCTTCCGACAGCAAGCGCGACGCAACACCGACCGCGCGACTGGCATCGGTGACATAAACCGTCTGCCCGCGTTCGTAATGCGGATTGATCTTCACGGCGGTGTGAACTTTCGACGTAGTTGCCCCGCCGATCAGTAGCGGAATATCGAGCCCCTGGCGTTCCATCTCGGCCGCGACATGACACATTTCATCAAGGCTCGGCGTGATCAACCCCGACAGCCCGATCATGTCGACTTTCTCTTCCACTGCCTTTGAAATAATATCAGCCGCAGGCACCATGACGCCCATATCAACCACATCAAAATTATTGCACTGCAACACGACACCGACAATATTTTTGCCGATATCGTGAACATCACCCTTCACGGTCGCCATTAGAACCTTGCCATTATTGCGCACTGCCGTCTCGGTTCCAGCAGCTTGCATTTCGGCTTTTTCGGCCTCCATAAATGGTTCCAAATGCGCAACAGCACGCTTCATGACGCGGGCCGATTTCACCACTTGCGGCAGGAACATTTTACCCTCGCCGAACAAATCGCCGACCGTGTTCATGCCATCCATAAGCGGGCCTTCGATCACATGAAGCGGGCGCGGTAATTTGAGCCGGGCTTCTTCAGTGTCATCCACAATGAAATCAGTTATGCCATTAATCAAGGCATGCGAAAGGCGCGCTTCGACCGGTGCATCACGCCAAGCCGTGTCTTGTTCCTTTGAAGCGCTCTTCTGACCGCGAAAGGTTTCGGCAACTTCAAGAAGCTGGTCCGTGCCATCGCTGCGCCGGTTCAGCAGCACATTCTCAACGGCTTCCTTCAACGTCGGCTCGATATCCTGATAGATCGCCAACTGTCCCGCATTCACGATACCCATATCCATGCCTTTGGAAATGGCGTGATACAAAAATGCCGAATGCATGGCCTCGCGCACAGGGTCATTTCCACGAAATGAGAACGAAATATTCGACACGCCACCCGACACGTGTGCGCCGGGCAATTCCTGCCGGATGCGCGCCGTGGCTTCGATGAAATCGACCGCATAATTATCATGCTCGGCAATACCCGTTGCCACCGCAAAAACATTCGGATCGAAAATAATATCCTCGGGCGGGAAATCGAGTTTCTGGGTCAGCAAGTCATAAGACCGCTTACAGATATCAAATTTTCGCGCGGCTGTATCAGCCTGCCCGTCCTCGTCAAAGGCCATCACGATAATAGCGGCCCCATAGCGCTGACACAGGCTGGCCTGCGCGAGAAAGTTTTCTTCGCCCTCTTTCAACGAGATCGAGTTCACAACGGCCTTGCCTTGGACGCATTTTAATCCGGCTTCGATAACCGACCATTTCGAGCTATCGATCATAATCGGCACGCGGGCAATATCAGGCTCGGTCGCGGCTAGGTTCAAGAACTGAACCATCGCCGCTTCGCTATCGAGCATGCCTTCGTCCATATTGATGTCAATAATCTGGGCACCATTCGCAACCTGCTGGCGGGCCACTTCGAGCGCGGTGTCGTAATCACCTTCCGTAATCAGCTTTCTAAACCGCGCCGAGCCGGTCACATTTGTCCGCTCGCCAACATTCACAAAACGGATTTCCGAACTGAGCGTAAATGGCTCCAACCCCGAAAGACGCATGTGTTTTTCTGGCTTTGCAGGGGTGCGCGGGGTGGTTTTTTCTGCCGCCTTCGCAATCGCGGCGATATGTTCCGGTGTCGTACCGCAGCAGCCACCAAGAATGTTTACCAAACCCGATGTCGCAAATTCACCAACAATTTCAGCCATTTCGGCAGCTAATTGATCGTATTCGCCAAATTCATTGGGCAGACCAGCATTTGGGTAAATGCAAATATTCGTGTCGGAAATGCGGGCAAACTCTGCCACGTAGGGCCGCATTTCTTCGGCCCCGAGCGCGCAGTTTAACCCCACGGCAAACGGGCGCGCATGGCGCACCGAATTCCAGAACGCCTCAGTCGTCTGGCCCGACAAGGTACGCCCAGATTTATCCGTAAGCGTGCCCGATATCATCAGGGGCAGTGGGTTACCAGTTTCTTCAAAAACATCCAGAACGCCGTGAATTGCTGCTTTCGCGTTTAGCGTGTCAAAAACGGTTTCGATGAGAATAATATCCGTGCCGCCGTCAATCAGCCCACGCGTAGCCTCAACATAAGCTTCGCGCAAATCATCATAGGTCACATTGCGCAAACCGGCATCGTTGACATCTGGCGAGATAGATGCCGTGCGATTGGTTGGCCCCAGCGCGCCCGCGACATAGCGGGGGCGGTCAGGGTCTTCAGCCTCGGCCGCATCGCAAGCCTCGCGTGCCAGCCGCGCACCATGGAAATTCAACTCGTAAGCAAGATGTTCCATGTCGTAATCGGCTTGAGCAATCGTCGTCGATGAAAAAGTATTTGTGCCGATAATGTCGCTGCCCGCCCGCAAATATTCGGCGTGAATATCACGAATAATATCCGGCTGGGTAAGTGATAAAATGTCGTTATTGCCCTGAATATCTGTATGAAAATCAGCGAACCGCGTGCCACGATATCCCTCTTCGGTCAGTTTGTGGCGCTGGATCATGGTGCCCATGGCTCCATCCAGGATCAAAATGCGATCGCGAACGATTTTATCAAGGGCAGCGCAGCGGGTTTCACGGGTCCAACTCATAACGGTTTACTTTCCTGTTGGCTATCGCACAGGCCGAGAATGCGGCACACGGCAAAGGTCAAATCGGCTTGGTTCAACGTGTAGAAATGCAAATGCTCGAACCCTTCATTCAATAATGTACGACACTGATCAGTCGCTATCGATGCGGCAATGTGTTTGCGGGTGTCCGGGTCTTCCTCAAGGCCCGCATACATGGCGCTCATCCAATCGGGTACATGCGTGCCGCAAGCCGCGGCCATGCGGCGAGCACCGGCAAAATTTGTGGTCGGCATGATGCCCGGTATGAGCGGAATGGTAATGCCAGCAGCGGCCACCGCATCGCGGAACCGTAAATGGGCCGGCGTATCAAAAACAAATTGCGTGATGGCACGCGTGGCACCCGCATCTGCTTTTGCTTTGAGAAGGTCAATATCCGTCTGCAGACTAGAAGATTCTGGGTGCTTTTCGGGGTAAGCACTCACGGTAATATCAAAACCGCCGCGTGCCGCAATCGCCTCGACCAGTTCGACCGAGCCGGAATATCCGTCTTCGTGCGGCTGAAATTCACCCATATCTGGCATATCGCCGCGCAAAGCTACAATGTGGCCCACACCCGCTGTAGCATATGCCTCGATCACGCTATCAATATCGGCGCGGCTGGCGGCTACGCATGTCAGATGCGCTGCGGGCTTTAGCTGCGTTTCATCAACCAACCGCCGCACACACGCATGTGTCCGGTCTCTGGTCGACCCGCCTGCCCCATAGGTTACGGACACAAAATCCGGAGCCAAAGGCTCAAGCCGCCCAACCGCCGTCCACAGCTTCTCTTCGGCTTCGGGCGATTTGGGTGGGAAAAATTCAAATGATATATCTGTCATCTAGGCCTCCGCCTTTACGCCGGTCCACAGACCAACGACGAGATCATCGTCGCGCTTTCCATGCAAATGAGTGGGCTTAACATCGACCATACCTGCTTGGGTCATCCAGTCGACAACCATGTCATCGGAAAACCCCAGTCGACGATGGGCGTGTTCATCACGTAATACCTCAACCTCATGGGGAAGAAAATCAGCAATTAATATGCGCCCTGATGGTGCCAGCACCCGCCCCGCTTCGTTCACCGCACGCGCCGGATCATCCAGAAAATGCAACACTTGATGAATAATGACCACACCCGCAACAGCGTCTTCCAGCGGTATGGCCGCACAATCGCCCTGACGCACCTGACAATGCGCATGCGCCGGACTATCAAGCCGCGCCCGCGCAATCGCCAGCATATCCGAGCTAGTATCAAAGCCAATGGCTTGCGCCGCGTGCCCCCCAAATAGATCGAGCATGCGGCCCGTGCCAGTGCCGAGATCAACCAGCAAATCGCACTGGGCATGTGAAAGGATGGCAGACATCTCGGCCTCCACGAGGTCTTCAGGAATATGCCGTGCGCCTAAATCATCCCATTTCGAGGCATTGATTGCGAAATATTCCTGCGCCCGCAAGCTACGTTCAGCGCGCACCCGGCTCAATCGTTCGCGATCGCGCAACAGTGTGTGATCATTTTCCGGCAACAGATTTATCAATTCGGCGACCAGCGCAAAATTCTCATTATCTTCATTCAGCCGGTAAAACACCCAGCTACCTTCGGGAAACCGACGCACGATCCCAGCTTCTGCGAGCAATTTAAGATGACGCGAAATGCGAGGCTGGCTTTGCAAAAGCGCCTGTGTCATTTCCGAAACCGTCATTTCGCCCGCCGATAAAATCGACAGAATACGCAATCTTGTCGGTTCGCCGGCGGCACGAAGAATTGCCAAAAGGTCATCCATGAAACACTCCTTGGAAATTAATACATAAGTATATCTTTATATGTCAAGCTTACTTTGGTGAAGCACCGGATATTTTTGAGTTTTTTTTTAGCCACAAAACACCTAGTTTCTAACCATCACGTTTCTCACGAATCACGAAACCTTTATTTCAGTGCGGTATCGCGGAATTTCATGATGATAAAACCAATATTTCTTCCCGTTTTTCTTTTGCTTACCCTTGGTGCATGCGCCGGTTCGCAGACCAATACAACTGGTTTAGCCAGTGATAACGACCCGTATGAAGGGTTTAACCGGCAAATGTTCGCGTTTAACATGTCACTCGATCGTAATGTTTTGAAACCTGTAGCGCGTGGGTATCTCAGTGTTCCGGTCCCCGTGCGGAATTCGATGCGCAACCTCCGCAATAATCTCATCTCGCCAGTCACGCTTTCGAATGATGCCAT
>DKNW01000069.1 GCA_002469805.1 Rhodobiaceae bacterium UBA7378 | reverse complement strand
TACGCCATTGTGCATTTGCCGCTGGCTGACGCGCAAGCGTTCAGTTTTTCGCGCAATCTTTTCATTGTGCCGCTGGCGGTTGTTTTGCTGGCGGAGCCTGTGGGGCTGCGGCGCACGCTGGCGACGCTTGTGGGGTTTGCCGGGGTCATTGTCATGCTGCGCCCGGGTGCCGATATGATGCTCGGCCTCCCGGTTTTTGCCGCGCTTGGACACGCGGTGCTGGTGGCGGTCGCTACAATTTTGGTGAATATTGCCTCGCGCTATGATCGGCCTGTCACCTTGATGTTCTATACTGGCGTGGTGGGGCTTGTGATCACCGCGATACCCGCCATCTGGGTGTGGACGCCGGTTGGCGTCAACGACCTGATTTTGCTGTTTGTGATGGGGACGTTGGGCGCGATGGCGCATAATTGCTTTATTCGTGCCTATGCCCAAGGCGAGGCCAGCGTTATCGCGCCGGTCGATTATACCCGCCTGATTATGGCGGCGATTGCCGGATATCTTCTGTTTTCCAATGTTCCCGATGCCTATACGGTTATCGGTGCGGCAATCATCATCGGTTCCAGCTTTTATCTAATCAGGCGCGAAGCGCACTTGCGCGACCACCAAAATTAAACCGCTTGCCACTATCGGCACGCCTTTATACGATGCCGCCTATCTCGAGGCAGTTTCAAATATTCAGGGAGATATAAAAATGAAGCTCGATTCAAATATCACTGCGATTGTAACCGGGGGCGCATCCGGCCTAGGCGAGGCTACTGCCCGCATGCTGGCCGAAAAAGGTGTCAAGATCGGCATTTTCGATCTGAACGAAGAGCGTGGTGAGGCCGTCGCCGCCGAGCTTGGTGGCGCCTTTGCGAAAGTGAACGTTACCAATGAAGAAGAAACGGATGCCGGTTTTGCCAAAATCCGCGGCGCGCTGGGTCAGGAACGTATCTTGATCAACTGCGCAGGTACGGGCAATGCCATCAAAACTGCATCGCGCAATAAAGAGACTGGTGAAGTCTCGCATTTTCCGCTCGATGCGTTCAACCTCATCATCCAAATTAATCTGGTCGGCACGTTCCGGTGCATTGCCAAATCAGCCGCTGGCATGATGACGCTGGATCCGCTGGAATGCGGTGACCGGGGTGCCATGGTGAATACAGCTTCAGTTGCCGCCGAAGATGGTCAGATCGGTCAGGCGGCGTATTCAGCCTCCAAAGGCGGCGTTGTCGGCATGACCTTGCCGATTGCCCGCGACCTGTCACGCGAAGGCATTCGGGTTAACACAATCCTGCCAGGCATCTTCAACACGCCATTGCTGGCGGCAGCCCCGGATAATGTGAAACAGGCGCTGGGTGCGCAAGTGCCATATCCGTCGCGCCTCGGCAATCCGGAAGAATATGCCATGCTCGCTACAACCATGTGCGAAGTTAATTATTTCAATGGTGAAGATGTACGCCTTGACGGCGCCATCCGGATGGCGCCGCGCTAGGGCCAGCCGCATAACGGGCCAGATAACGGATATGAATTAAATATCCAACTGTTCCGTTTCGATCAAATGACAGCCGGCGATCTTCCAAGATCCGTCCGGCTGTTTTTGCATGATGTAACGTGCCTTGGTGCTACGCCCGCTTGTGTCGGTGATGAAAACCCGTTGCACCCGCATTTCCGGCGATTGCTGGATGGTACGAGTGCGGCCTGGGAAATCAATTTTGCTGGCTGTATATACTGGCTTGTAATGTGCTTTGACCATGGCGACGAAAACCTCTGGCCCACGAAATTGCGCTCGGATATCCGGGGCTGCGAAAGAGAATGCGGTTTCGTCATCGCCGCGCCCAAAGGCTTCAATTTGCTTGAGAATAACCGTCCGGATGGCAGTGTCATGTGCTGCCAGCGGCGGGGTTCTCGGTGGTACATTTGGTTGGCGCACCAGCGCGGCCGCTGTGGCAAGACAGGCAAGTAGGGCAAGGACACCAATATCACGACGCGTTAATGCCATCCGCGCGTTAGCTTTTTTTGCGCCCGGCGGCGCCAGCGGTTTTATCCATGAAGCGTGCCATCTGGATGTCGAGGTCTGAAAGCCCGCCCGCATCATGCGTTGTTAGGGTCACGTCAACGGTTTTATAAACATTCGACCATTCTGGATGGTGGTCTAATTTCTCGGCCATCATTGCAACGCGGGCCATCCACGAGAAAGCTGCATTGAAATCGGTGAACACAAATGTCTTGTGAATAGCATCGCGCCCACGCGTTTTGGCCCAACCATTCAGACTGGCCATGGCTTTGGTGCGGGTAGCTTTATCAAGTTTTTGCGGCATAAAAACTCCTTATGGACACACATTCGGTGCGCGCATGTGGACGGCTTCGATCTCGCCCATTAATTCGTCGCTCATCTCTATATCTACGCTGGTGACGGCCAGTTTCAACTGTTCCATCGATGTCGCGCCGATAATGTTCGACGTTACGAAGTCACGCGTCGTCACAAACTGGTTGGCCAATTGCGACGCATCCAGTCCCCATTTTTTTGCGATATCGAGATAGGCTGATATGGCGACATCGGCGCCCGGCGTTTCATAGCGTTGCAGGCGGTCGAATAATTGCTTGCGCGAGCCTTGTGGTAGCGCGCCATCTTGATATTTGCCGGTCAGATATCCCTGCGCCAGCGGCGAATATGCCAGCAGACCGACCCCTTCTTGATGATAAATCTCCGAGCTGCCAAGTTCGTAAATGCGGTTCACCAGATTATAAGCGTTTTGTACCGACACGATTCTGGGCAGGTCTTTGTTCAGTTCGGCATATTGCAGAAACTTCATAATGCCCCATGGCGTCTCATTGGACAGCCCGAAATGGCGCACTTTGCCAGCCTTTTGCACTTCGGCCAGCACGCCTAGAATATCTTCAATGCGATTAATTTCGTCGCTCAAATGTTTGTAGCCGAACCCGCCACCAAATACAGACATTGGGCGGTCCGGCCAATGCAACTGGTAGAGGTCGACATAATCGGTTTGCAGCCGCGAGAGACTTTTATCAATCGCCTCCATGATTTGCGCGCGCGAATGCTCGGTTTTGGACCCGTCATCGCGCAGCCAGTCAAACGGTGCGCGGCCTGATACTTTTGTTGCCAGAATAATTTGATTGCGCTTGCCGGTTTTTTGAAACCATGTACCGATAATTTCCTCTGTCGAGCCTTGCGTGTCGGGCTTGGGCGGCACGGCGTACATCTCAGCCGTATCAAAGAAATTAACGCCCATTTCGATGGCATAGTCCATTTGCGCGTGACCCTCGGCCTCGGTGTTTTGTTCACCCCAAGTCATCGTGCCCAGGCAAATGCTGCTCACTTTAATATCTGTGTGTCCTAATTGCCTGAATTGCATCATTGCTATTACTCCCTTGAGGCTGCATTTGAAATGAGACGCTCGGCATATGGGCCGATGCGTGAAACGATAATATCGATGCCAGCTGCGTTGGGATGAATCCCGTCTGCTAAGTTTAGAGATTTTTGCGCGGCGACACCGTCGAGAAAAAACGGGTATAGCGGCACATCATACTGCGCGGCAAGTGTCGGATAAATGGCCGCAAATGCTTCGGCATAAGCTGGTCCCAAATTGGGGGGTGCCAACATGCCCGCAAGCAGAACGGACAAGCCACGATCTTTTGATTTTTCAATAATCTTCGTGAGGTTCGCCCGCGTCAGGTTGGGGTTGATGCCCCGCAGCGCGTCATTAGCGCCCAGTTCGATAATGATGGCATGCGCGTCTTGGGGCACCGCCCAGTCAAACCGCGCGAGGCCGCCTGAGCTGGTATCGCCGGAAACGCCGCCATTGACCACGCGTACATTGTGGCCACGCGCGCGCAGATAGGCTTCGAGTTTTGGGGTAAACCCATCAGCGGGTTGAAGGCCAAAGCCGGCGGTCAGGCTGTCGCCCAGTGCGACAAGGGTGACGCTATTTTCTTTTTCACTGGCTTGCACTGGTGACGGCGCGGCAACAACTGAGATGAAAAAGATCATCGCGAATGCCAGCGTTATGGAAATCGCCGCGTGGCGAACATATATCTCCTTAGATGCGACAGCCCATGGTGACGGATATTCGCGAAAACCACGTCTAATAGCTAACAAGAGTATTTCTCCCAACCCACAAACCCGTTTTTCAACGTCCTTACTGACGAAAAAAGAAGCCATATGACCGACACAATGATCCTTGCTGAAAATTTGTTCGTTACCCTGCCCAGTCAAGCCGGAGCCGTCAACATCATTCGTGGGATCGATTTATCAGTTCCGTCAGGCCAAACGATTGGCCTTATCGGGCCATCAGGTTCGGGCAAATCAACGCTGTTAATGGTACTCGCTGGCCTTGAGCCAGCGAGTTCTGGGCGAGTTGTGGTTTCCGGTCAGGATTATGCGAATATGGATGAGGACGCTTTGGCCCGCTTCCGGCGTGGCAATGTTGGCATTGTGTTTCAATCGTTTCATCTTGTGCCCACAATGACGGCGGTTGAAAATGTGGCTTTGCCGCTTGAACTTGCCGGCGTATCCGCTGCTTTTGAAAAAGCCGAGGCGATGCTCGAGGAGGTGGGGCTCGGACATCGTCTGGCGCATTATCCGGCACAAATGTCGGGCGG
>DKNW01000097.1 GCA_002469805.1 Rhodobiaceae bacterium UBA7378 | reverse complement strand
GCCTTGCCGGTTTCGCCCCAGCGTTCGCTCGGCACACCAATGACCGCGGCTTCGGCGATTTGCGGCAATTGGTAAAGGACGTTTTCCACTTCCGCCGGATAAACATTTTCACCGCCGGAAATATACATATCCTTTGACCTATCCACGATATACACAAAACCCTCTTCATCGCGCTTGGCGGCATCGCCGGTTTTGAGCCAACCATCGATAAAGCTTTTTTCGGTGGCGTCCGGATTGTTCCAATAGCCGGGCGTGATGTTCGGCCCCTTAATGATCAACTCACCCACCTCATCGGGCCCGACATCAACACCGTCTTCATCGATAATACGGATCTCGGTATGCATCAGCGCTTTGCCGGCGGACCCAATTTTGCGAAGCGCGTCGCTGGCATCCAGCGATATTCCGCCGGGGCTGGTTTCGGTCATGCCCCAGCCCTGCACCAGGGGTACGCCGCGCCCAAGCCAGCCCTGCAAAATCGCCTCCGCACACGGCGCGCCGCCGACGCCGGCATTTTTAAGCCCGCTCAAATCTGTGGTTTCAAAATCCGGGTGCTGCATCATGAACTGATACGGCGCAGGTACGGCGAAAAAATGCGTCACCCCCAGATCCGCGTTGCCCAGCACGCCCAAGGCTGCGCCCGGCTCAAAATCGCGCATCAGCAAAATTTCACCGCCCGCGTGCAAAATCGGGTTGGCATAGCAGTTGAGCCCGCCCGTGTGAAACAATGGCAGCACCACAAGCTGCACCGATTTCTGGTCAACCCCCGCCGGCATGGAGAGATTGACGATATTGTAAAACACCATGCCATGCGTGATCATCGCGCCTTTCGGGTGCCCTGTAGTTCCAGACGTGTACATGATCATGGAAACATCATCATGCGTGGTCTCGACAGGCGTGAAATCTTCATTGGTTTCCATCGCCTGTTCGTAGGAGCTGTCTTCGCCCGCCTCGCGCACTTCGAGCACCAACCCGATATTGCAAGACGCGGCAAGCTCTGGTGCTGTATCCGAAAAAATATGGTCGTGCACCAATGTACACGGCGTCGAGTCGTTCAAAATATACGTCAGCTCATTAGGAGTTAGACGCCAGTTCAATGGAAGGCAGATAGCCCCGATTTTGGAACATGCAAATTGCACCTCAAAAAAAGCCGGGCAGTTGCGAATAAGTAGCGCGACCCTATCCCCTTTTTTCACGCCATTGGCTTGCATATAAGCGGCCAGGCTTGCCGCCCGGCGATTCAATTGCCGGTAAGATATTTGCTGATCCGTATCCAAATCACGGATTGCAATTTTGTCGCCACGAATATCTTCGTGATGTGCCAACCAATCATAATATTTTACAGCCATGACGTTTCCCCCCCTGTCATATGCTCAATTTTACCTAACGCGCGATAGACCGGCAAGCCGGTCCATATCCTGCCAACTAGGCCTTAGCCGACACCAGCCAGGTCGCACTCGGAAAATGCAACGCGCCGTCCTTGTGATGCGGTGCCAATGTTTCAGCCAGCGCCGCAATTAAAGGTTCCGCTTTGTCTTCACCAGCTTCGGTCACAAAAGCCGAGATAATTGGATTAATGCGCGCAAAGTTTTCCGCTGCGCTGCGAACATCTTGACCGGAGAAAAGCTCAACCGTCTGCTCATGTGGCGTCATTACAATGTCGGAAAAACCGGCATCTTCAAGAATAGATGTCACATATTCGGTCTCAGCAAAAGCAAACGGGCCCGGCGCACGCGGTTCTGGAGCCGACGGCATTTCAATAAATTTCTTCGCCGTCGCGACTGCCAGGCTATGCCAGAGATTTTCGCTGGGTGTCTGCCAACAAACAAATGCCAGTGGCGCGCCCGGCTTAAGAGCGGCACGAATATTTTTGAAGCCGGCAACAGGTGCGTCAAAAAACATGACACCAAAGCGTGAGAACGCTGCATCGAAAATCGCCGGCTCAAATGGGTCAAGCTGCAAATCGCAGGTAATGAACTCGGCGTTTTTGACCCCCGTTTCGGTGACGCGCGAACGGGCATAGTCGGTCATGGGAACCGACAAGTCGGCACCGGTAACGCGTGCACCATCGCTAAGGCGCGCGGCGATGTCCAGTGTCGTCGAGCCGGTGCCACAGCCGATATCGAGAAGATGCTGGACACTTGCCAGATCGATATGCGCCAGCGCCGCATCGCCCAGAGGCTTTAACATCGTATCCATTTGTTGCTGGTTCACGACCCAATATTCGCCACCTGATCCAGACCAAAATTCTGTTTGTTGCTCGTTCGCCATAACCTTCTCCCTAAAATTTACCTGTCATATTCCCGAGTTATTCTGCCCGCATGCGGTGACATGTTCCTCAGCTAGCGGTCTTTATACATAATCTCTACAATGGCGCTTACATGCTCTTCCGGCAAGTTGAGTTCGCGGCGCAAGTGCTCGATTTTTTTGTATTCGTCATCTGAAATAATGCCGTCCTGCAGCGCGTGGCTGACTTCGGCCATCAAAATATCTTTCTTACGGCTCACCTGCGAGGCAAAAGCATTGGCGATAATACCGGTTAAGAGCGCCACGGTACAAACCCCCATCAGCGCGGTTAGCGCGCCGACCGCTTTACCCAAAGGCGTTATCGGCGACACATCGCCATATCCGACCGTCGTCAGAGTGATCAAGGCCCACCACATCGCCTCTGGAATAGATGAAAACTGGTCTGGCTGGGCGTGGCGTTCTACGACATACATTAGTGCGCTGGCAATAAACAGCGCGATGCAGAACAAATAAAGGGCCGCCAGAAACGACCGGCGTTCTTCGTATATTGCCGAGGCGAGGTCTTCCAAAGCCGATGAGTAATTAGATATTTTGAGAATACGCAGCAAACGCACGACGCGCACCCAGCGCAAATCGACATTGCCGGCGACCAATGCGAGAATACTCGGCAAAATCGCAATCAGATCGACGAGGCCATTAAAGCTAAAAATATAGGCCAAACGGCGCCCCGTCTCGGTTTGCGCTGGACCCGAAGACGGCTCTGCGCTGGCCCAGATGCGCGCCAGATATTCAATGGCAAAAATGACAACTGAGAAATATTCGAAAATGAGAAACGCCTGCGCGTAAGCAATCCCGATCGCCTCAACGGATTCAAGCGAAACCGCTATTACATTGGTAACAATGAGAAAGCTCAGAAAACGGTCGACCAACCGGCTCGGCTTGTCATCATCCGTCGCTTGATTGAGAAGTTCGAGGACACGTTTTCTAGACACAATCATTACAAGAACTCATTTACATAAAACAGCCAACAAGTCAGTGGCACTAATGCTTGGACCGCCTGATTTGACTGACAGCCTCAAGGTCTGCCGCCGTACCCATTGTTGCGCTGGTGTCATCTTCATTAAGTGCAAACTCAGGGGGCACCAATTCGGGGTAAACTCCCGGGGCGCCTGGCGGAGTATAATAGCCAAGCGCATATTGCCCCATGGCGTAACCTGCAAGTTGTTGCAGCTCGGGCGACAGGGTTTTAGCCATTTCGGGCGGCGACGATAGATACTGGTTTTCTTCCTGCCGCAGCCAACCCAGCGTATACGTAATATTGATCCCAATACGATCGGATTGGGTGCGGTTCTCGCCACCCCCGTGGAAAACCGAGCCCGAATAAATCAGCACAGACCCGGCAGACATTTCGGCCTGAGTGATTTGCTCTGGCGGAATTTGTTCATCATCCTGCCATTTGGTGCTGCCGGGCACCACCCGCGTCGCGCCATTTTCCGTGGTAAAATCGGTTATCGCCCAGATTGTGTTAAACTGAGGCTCTATGTGCGCAAGATGCTTCCCCCATGCCCAGCGGTCGCGGTGAATGGGTTGCGCACCTTGACCGGGACGAATGCGAATAATCTGCGTCAGGTGCAACTGCACGCGCTCGCAGTAAGGCGCGAGAAATTTTTCGCAAGGGGCAAGAATGCGCGGGTCGCCAATAATCTCGCGGCATTTTTCCGACCGCATTAAAAGCCCGCCCGTACGCGTGGTAAGCCGGCCAGTGAAATCATCACTGCCATCAGCGGTTGCGTCCATATACGGGTCAGTTTCAGCCCGCAATTGCGCTAGAAAATCTGCATCGACGGCATTGTCCAGCACTAATGCGCCATCGCGTGTCAATGTATCTGAAATAATTTGCGGGTCTGCATCTGCCGCTAAATGTTTGATTTCAGTCAAATTCCAGTTCCCCCAATAACGCCACACAAAATGCTACACAAAATACCGAACAAATTGCCAGATAAAATACAACTCGTCAGTTCAAACAAACCCGATTACAGGCAGGCGATGCATTTAATTTCGATTTTGTAGGCAGCGTCAACCAAACCAGCAACTTGCACAAGTGTTTGGCTTACTTCCGGCTTTTTGCCATAGATTTCAGCGCGCGCCATAAACAAGTCCCCGACTTTCGCCATCGTGTCATCAATGTCGGTCACGAACCATGTTTCATCGACAATATTATCTATTGTGGCACCATATTCGGATAGCACGGCACTGACATGTGTGTAGGCATTTTTCATCTGGGCAACCAAATCTTCTGGGGCCACTCCCGCCGCATCCGTTCCGACCTGACCCGCCATATAAAGCGTGTCCCCGACGCGCACGCCCTGACAAAATAGATCTGCATAGGGGCCGTCGCGAAATAATTTCTTCTCAATCGACATACGCCTGTTCTCCTCACAAACTAAAAAGTTGAAGGAAAGGATAGCCACCCGACCGGCCTTTGTCGTGGGATTTATACAGCCATGAATACCCCAAAACTGGGCGCATCCACTTGAATGCGCGCCGCAAACCCTGGCGTCTATTTATCAAGAAGGTTCAGCAAATCCATTTGCGCGCCCTGCCCGCCACGCGGTGTTTTCACGGCGCGGTGAGATGATTTGGGTGCGCGACGCGGGGTCCGTTTGCGGCTGCCTAGTTTTGCGTAAACAGATTGCGATGCGTGTCGAAACCCATCCTGCTTGCGGACGCGCGCCATTTTTTCACGCGCCGCAACTATCGCGGCAGCATGGTCGACCACAGGTTCGGGATAGTCGATGCCTATTACGCATCGCGCGAGTTCTTGCTGGGCATGCCCCATTTTCCAAGGCTCATGAATAAAAGCGTCTGGCACGTCGGCCAACTCCGGCACCCATTTCCGGATGAACGCGCCCTTCGGATCATGGTCATAAGATTGCTTTATCGGATTATAAATACGCACCGCGTTAATGCCTGTCACACCGGATTGCATTTGAAGCTGGCTGTAATGGATGCCCGGCTCGTAGTCAGTAAAAAGCTGCGCCAGATGGTAGCCGGTTTTGCGCCAGTCGAGCCACAGATCATAACTCGCAAAGCTCACCAGCATCGCGCGCATCCGAAAAGTGATCCAGCCATGATGCGTTAAATTGCGCATGCAGGCATCGATCAGCGGATACCCTGTGTGGCCTTGTTTCCATGCTTCGAAAAATTCGTCGTTGAAACTGTCTTCGCGTATCCCTTCAAAAAACGGGTGCATACAAGTGTGTTCCACCGATGGCTGATCTTCCAGCTTCTGCATGAAATGACACCGCCATGCCAACCGCGACCTGAAAGCCGAAAGCTGGCGGCGCCAGCGCGGCGCTTCGTCAGGCGACAATTTCGCCAAGCGTCTACCAATGGCTTGATCGACCTCACGGGCCGACACAGTGCCCCACGTCAAATGCGCCGATAACCGTGACCCGTATATTTCAGAAAGCCCAGGTGCCGACATATGCGCGATATAATGCTGCCCGCGCGTCTGCAAAAAAGAACTCAGCAAATCATATGCGGCACCGCGCCCCCCTATTTGAACAGGGCCGCTTGGGGGCGGGCCGAACATCGCATCATTTTTACCAGGCACATCGCCGACTTCAACCCTAGCGACGGGCATGAGTGCATCAGGCGTCGGCACACAAGCATCAGCCATGCGCCGGTTGCGTAAACTGGCCCAGCTATCACGATTTTTCAACCGGCGTACAATGCCGTTTGTCGGAAACTGGTGAAGCTGAATGTCCGTGTCGCGGCACCACGCCATCACCTGCTTGTCGCGTGTATATGTCCAGTCATTGCCGGTTTCTTCATGCGCATAAACTGCCTTGATGGTGAACACTGTTTGCAGCTCTTGCAGCACAGTAATAGCATCGCCTGTGCGCACCACCAACGGTTGCCCGAGCCGCCCGCAGGCCGTCCGCACATCTAACAAACTATCGTGAATAAAATGCCAATGCCGGCTCGACGCAAAGGGTTGTTGCCAATAATCCGGCTCAACGATATATAGCGGTAGCACTGGCAAGCCGGTCTCACTGGCAGCTTTCAACGGCGCGTGATCGCCAACTCGCAGATCGCGCTTAAACCACACAATTACAATTTCTTCATGCATCGCTTACCCATTCATGGCCCGATGCTTCAGATTTAGAATAGTTTTGCCGCTGGGCAATGCGACAAATCCATCACCGCGCCCAAGAGTATGGCGTCAGTTTGGCAGATCAATCGCGGGATTGCGGTCAAAATAATTGCGAGGCTTCAAAACGATTTCATCAACTTTAGACGGCATGACCGGCCAGTCTTCGGCCATGGGTACGTGATGAAACCCGACCGTTACCCAAGCAACGAGGTCCTGATTTTCAAGGTTCTCATTATCGAAAATATATTCGGGTAGCCCCAGCCATGACGCTGATTGATAGACGGGAAGACCGGCTGCGAAAATTTCGTCGCGCTTATAGCGCGTTACCCAAAGATTATTGCGGACAAAATACGCGCGTTGGAAAGTTGCATCGAGAGCCGAAACCAGCGGTTTCACATTCGGCGTCATCACCTGATAGGCACTTGGATACCCCATCGCATTATTTTTGTCTTCGCTGGCAAACACCAAGAGTGCTGGCTTGCTGGTGTCCATTGCAGTTTGAGCCTGACGCTCGGTCCTCACGCGCTCAGGCGAGACACCCCAAATGCCGCGCCGCGGTGCGGTATCTGGCTGGGCCACGGGCCGCAAACGCAACCGCGAGAAATTATTTGCCTGGCCGTCGACATCCATATCAATGCGATAGCTGAAGAAATGGTCATGGTTCACAGCCAGACGGTTCGGCGCGACAAGCGTGCCAGTGCGTGTTTCATCTACCGCGCGCGGGTCTGCCAGCGTCTCTGAAAAGACCGCTTTGACCGCGTCCACGCCGGTTGAAATCAACCGGATGCGCAAGCGCCCATCCTGCTGGAACACGTAGTCTTGGAAATAATCATAATTACCGATAACCGCGACCATCCGCACAACTAGTTCGGTTGCAGTGCGCGACTGGTGATTATCTATCCCCGGAATGGCATCAAATAATGACTCGTGATGGCGCCAGGCAGGATAGCCCGGATCATGTTCGAAAATGCACACCCGCCGCGGCGCTTTAAAAGGTGAGCCATCGGACAAATGCAACGTCACGTCCTGAAACACCGCATGGGCCGGGCAATCTGCGCCTTTCAATTCCGTTGCCAGATTCCCAAAGCCATATTCGCCCATGTCAAAATAGGCGCGATAGAACCAATGGTCATCAGGATCATGATACGGCACGAACATTTCCGACATCGCAATTTCATAGGCGACCGAGCGGAACCCTTCAGCCGTTTGATGGCCGACGCGGTTAAGCACCGTGCCCTGGCGCACGTCAAAGCGCAGCCGGAATTGCCAGCCCTGCCAGTCAATCAGGCTCCCGTTTATGCTAAAATTTTGCCCATGAGGGCGCGTCAGTTTCACCGGCTTAACAGCAGCACGCGTCTCCAGGGCACCCGAATGATATTCATCTGCAGCCACATCATGTGGGGGGAATTCCCGTCCGGCATAGCTGTCGGTAATTTCGATAATTTCGTCGGTATCAATATTATAAAGCACGCTGATGCCTTCAATGGGTCTCGCAAAAACATTGGTTGATGGCAAAATACCAAGTCCAGCTGTGCTAGCGATATTAAAGCAATCGAGCCGCACGGCGCGGGCCGTTCGCACGTCAACTTTGTCGGCGAAGAACCGACCGATTGTCCGCGGTAGACACAAGCCATCGCCCTTGGCGACGCCTCGGGTTTCGAGAATGCTTGTTAGCTCTTCAGCTTGGTTCAGCTTCTCCACCAGCGGAAATAATTCGCCATCGCCCGATAGCATCGGCTGGCCGCCGCGCATCAGGTTTGACGGCGCAAGCGTACCCGAAGCGATATCGAAATTGGTGATATATGACTGGCCCGCAACGCGGAATGTGATTTCGGCTTCGCGCGAGGATGTCTGGCCTTTTTCCCATGCAAGCGCCGTGGCTTTTTCAGGTTGCCGTAGACTGATACGGTTAAAGATAACCCCGTCGCCATGGCGCGCCTTAACCGCGCGCGCAACACTAGCAATTTCTTCGCCCGTCAACCCATCCCAGGGCGAAAGTTCAACATCAGGGGTCATCGCCGCCAACAGCATTGCCGCGCGGTTTTCTTCAGCAGACTGGAGCAATGCCCAGCCAAAAGCGATGATAGCTACAACAATAACCGGCAACAAAAGACTGGATAGTGCACGCATCGTTTTGCTCTCCCGCAAATGTGTCATCGCGCGCGCCTACGCGCAATATGGAGTATACCTTATGTCAGGCTTAACATGTGTTCGCGCTCAAACGCCATAAGCTCTTCAAACCGACCGTGGCGAACTTTATTGGCCCATTCGGGATCGGTGAGCAAAGCCCGCCCGACACCGACAAGATCGAACTCGTCGTTCTCCAACCGTGTCACAAGCCCGTCAATGGGTGCAGCCTCGGAGCTTTCGCCCCCCATGCCAGCAACAAACTCGCCGGTCAGCCCCACTGAGCCGACGGTAATTGTCGGCAAGCCGGTCAACTTTTTAGTCCAGCCAGCAAAATTCAGGTCCGAACCTTCAAACTCCGGCTCCCAAAAGCGCCGTGTCGAGCAATCAAAACAATCAATGCCCGCATCGACCATT
This sequence comes from Rhodobiaceae bacterium UBA7378, assembly GCA_002469805.1. Classification (GTDB taxonomy): domain Bacteria; phylum Pseudomonadota; class Alphaproteobacteria; order RS24; family RS24; genus UBA7378. The sequence goes on along the minus strand of DKNW01000097.1, from coordinate 880 downwards.
GGTTTCAAGAACGCCAACAACTTGTCAGGATCGGTCGCCATTTTATGCTCGAAATCTTGCTGCTTCCATTGCGACAGCCGAATGATGAGCGGATAGTCCTTGCCCACTTCCCGGCGCGCTTTTTCGATAATTTCGACAGCAAACGCCGTGCGCTCCTCAAGCACCCCGCCATATTCATCGTCGCGCACATTCGTGCCTTCCCAAAAAAACGTGTCGATGAGATAGCCATGGGCACCATGAAACTGAACACCATCAAACCCTGCCTCGCGCGCGGCAACCGTGCCTTTGGCAAACGCATCGGCAATGTCGGACACATCATCTTTTGTCAGCGCCACACCAATTTCCTTGCCGGGATATTTCAGGCCGGACGGCGATACGGTGCGTGCATCGGGCGCTAGGCCGGTTCCCTCGCGGCGCATCGAGCCTGTATGCCAAAGCTGCGGCATAATCAGCCCACCCGCTTCGTGCACCTCATCGGCAACCCGCTTCCAGCCAGCAAGCGCTTCAGGCGTATGAAAGTCTGGAATTTTGTCATCCATGCTTGCTGAGGGGTGATCAATCGTCGTCCCCTCGGTGATGATAAGCCCTACGCCGCCTTCGGTGCGGCGGCGATAATAGGTGGCTACATCATCTGTCGGATGGCCACCGGGCGAGTGGCTGCGGGTCATGGGTGCCATCACAATGCGGTTTGGAATTTCCAGACCGTTCAAGGTAAAAGGTGAGAAAAGGGCTGGATAATGCGTCATCGGCTGGCTCCGTTCAATTGGCGTTTAGGCGTGCGGACAATAAACGTCCGGTGATTAAGTCGAAACGACGTTCGCGTCAGGATATGTCCAATCCTACGAGTTTGCTGTTCGATCGCCATTTTTTCATCAGGTCA